>NZ_JBNCLE010000006.1:215881-460319 GCF_049844495.1 Micromonospora sp. DT48 | reverse complement strand
CTTGCGCCTCCACAGAGGCCAAACTCGTCTCGAAATCCCTGGTCAGCAGCCCGTCAGCCGACTACGCAATCGCCCTGATCTTCTCCCTTGGCCGGCTTTCCCGATAGTGCCCATGTGTACCTCCTTCAAGTTCCCGGTGAGCGGATCATGAAGGCAAGCGAGGGCGGACGCGCGAGAGCGCTCGGGTGCGGCAGACCCTGACCTCATCGGAAGGTCTGACTGCGCTGGTCAGACGGTGTTCATCCGGCCGATGTCGCCCCAAGGCCGCCCCGGATCGGCTGCGATGGAAGGGTGGCGAGCAGTCGGCGGTTTTCGGATGGACGCTTCGGGGCTGGGGTGCTCCGGGGCCCGGAGAGCGCGCAGCAGGCCACCTACGTGGAGCTGTTCTTCGACCTGGTGATGGTGTTCGCGCTCAACCGGCTGGTGGCGTACGCGGAGTCCGCTCTTGAAGGTCCGGGCCTGACGAGTTCGGACGTGGCCAGACGATGGATCGCGATCGGGCAGATACTGCTGCTGTTCGCGCCGCTGATCTGGACGTGGATGCTCACCGCCTACGTCACGGCGCGGTTCGACCCACGGTCCCCGAACACGCAGCTGGTGGTTCTGGGTACGGCGTTCGCGCTGCTGGTCATGGGTACGAGCGTGCCGTACGCCTTTGACGCTGGCGGCCTTTCCTTCGCGCTGGCGTTCGCCGTCACCCACGTCGGCCGGGTTCTGGTGACCGGCTACCTCGTTCGCGGACACAAGCTTGCTCGGCTGCTCGTCCGGCCGATGATCTGGTCCGTCCCGGTGGCGCTGCTGTGGATCATCGGTGCGCTGAACACCGGATCGGCGCGGGTGACGTGGTGGATCGTGGCCGTGGCCGTGGCCGTCGACGTCGCCGGGGCACGGCTGGGCTGGCCGCTGCCCCGTCTGGGGCGTGGGAAGGATACGGCGTGGGCGCTTGCGCCGCACCACCTCGCTGATCGGTTCCAGCAGTTGCTACTGATCGCTCTCGGCGAGACGATTCTCGCGGTCGGCATCGTCTACGCCAGTAAGTCGGATCGGCCGGGCGGCTACCAGAAAGTTGGGCTGTATCTCGCGTTCGTCGTCGCGATCCTGCTGTGGCGTATCTACTTCCATCGTGCGGGGCAGCTGCTGGGGGTCGCCGTTGCCAGCGCCCGCGACCCGGCTTCGCTGGGTCGCTTCATCGGCACCGCTCACGTGGTGATGATTATCGGGATCATGTTCGTGGCGGCCGGGCACGTACTGATCCAGAACCATCCGCTCGGACGCATCTATCCGACCTGGCTCGCCGTGATCATGGGCGGTCCCATCTGCTTTCTGCTCGGCAGAGCCGCCCTCGAACGGGCGGTCTTCGACCGCGTCTCGCCGCGCCGCTGGGGGGCTGTCGCCCTGCTGATCGTGGCCGGGGTGCCGCTACTGGCTGCCCCGCCGTTGGCGGCGGGGATCACCGCTGCGGTCGTCCTGTTCGGCATCGCCCTCCTCGACGACCTGCGGTCCGCTGGTTGTCCCCCCGAAACCCCGCGACCGGCCAACGCGCTGGCGAACCTGTCCTGGTGGCGGCGTGGCTCCGGTTAGGGCGGGCGGTGGGCGGCAGGCTAGCGTCTGAGCGTGAGCATCGGATCTCCTCGTGTCCTGCCCGCCGACGGTGACCTCGGTGAGGCGGCAGCCCTGCTGCGTACCGGTGGGTTGGTGGCCTTTCCGACGGAGACCGTCTACGGGCTGGGCGCGAACGCGTTGGACGCGCGGGCGACGGCCCGGATCTTCGAGGCGAAGCAGCGGCCGAGCTTCGACCCGCTGATCACTCACCTCGCCGACGCGGCGGACCTGGAGCCGCTGGTGGGTCCGGTGTCGCCGGCCGTGGCGGCGCTGGCTGCCCGGTTCTGGCCCGGGCCGCTGACCTTGATCGTGGACCGGCCGGAGCAGATCCCGCCGATCGTGACTTCGGGGCTCGACAGCATGGCGGTGCGGGTGCCGGATCAGGAGCACGCTCGCCGGTTGATCGCCGCCGCCGGGGTTCCGGTGGCCGCGCCGAGCGCGAACCGGTTCGGCCAGCTCAGTCCCACCCGTGCGGAGCATGTGGTGCACGGGTTGGGTACGGCGGTGGACCTGGTGCTCGACGGCGGTCCGAGCCGGTGCGGCATCGAGTCGACGATCGTCGACGCCCGGGGGGAGCGCCCGGTGGTGTTGCGGCTCGGTGCCTTGCCGGTTGAGGAGTTGGAGAAGGTGACCGGTCCGGTGACGGTGCGACCCGGCAACTCGGGGCAGCCGGTCGCGCCGGGCACGTTGGCCGCGCACTACGCGCCGCGTACGCCGTTGCGGCTGGTGCCGGGGGCGGAGCTGGCGGATGCCGCCGGTGCGGGTCGTGGTTGTCTGGCGTTCCGGGATCGACCGGCGGGTGCCTGGACGGCGGTGGAGGTGCTCTCCGCCGCCGGTGATCTGACCGAGGCGGCGGCCCGCCTCTTCGACGCGCTGCATCGACTGGACGCGGCCGGGGTGGTCGAGATCGTCGCGGAGCCGGTGCCGGAGATGGGGGTGGGGCGGGCCGTCAACGACCGGCTGCGCCGCGCCGCCGCCACCTGGCATCCCGCCAGCGGAGACTGACCGTCAGTTGTCGTCTGTGTGGTCGCCTTCGAGCTGCGGGAACCCCGCGACGAGCCGGCTGAGGGCACCGTTGGCGAGGGTCGCGCCGAGCGCGGACCCGGTGGCGATGGTCCAGCCGACCGGCCCCAGCGGGGTGCAGCCGAAGAACTGACTCAACCCGGGGGTCTGCACCACCGCAGCCAGCACGCCGAAGGACGCGGCGGTGGAGGCGAGCACGGTCGGGCTGGTGCCGCCGGCCAGCACGGTCTGGCCGAGTTGCGTACCGACGAGGGAGACCAGGGCGACGGTGCCGGCGCGTCGCCGGGTGCCGGTGTATCGGGCCAGCATCCAGCCGGTGGTCGCACCGAGCGTCGTGCCGGCGGCTCGCAACCCGATCTCCCGGGTCATGGTCTGGCCGAGTGAGCTGTCCGGGCCCTCGCGGAGCAGTCCGTCGACGTTGTCGCCGCCGGGTGGCCGGACGGCGATGGCCAGCGCGGGTGCCATGTCGGTGAGCAGGTTGACCAGCAGCAGTTGACGTCCGTTGAGCGCGGCCCGCCCGGTTGCGGCGGCGGTCAGCACGCTGAACGCGATCTCGCCGAGGTTGCCGCCGACGAGGATGCTCAGCGCGTGGCGGACCGAGGACCACATCGCCCGGCCCTCGACCAGGGTGGCGATGATGGTCTCCAACCGGTCGTCGGTGACCACCAGGTCGGCTGCGGCGCGAGCCGCCGGGGTGCCCCGTTGGCCGAGGGCGATGCCCACGTCCGCCAGCCGGATGGCGGGGGCGTCGTTGGCGCCGTCGCCGGTCATCGCGACGGTACGCCCGCATTTCTGCAACGCCTGGATGATCCGGACCTTGTGCGTCGGAGTGCAGCGGGCCACCACGTCGGTGCCGGCCAGCCGCTCGGCGAGGGCGTTGTCGTCGAGTTGGTCGAGTTCGGCGGCGGTGACCACCCGTTGTGCCTCCCCGTCGCTGATGGTGGCGGCGATCGCCTCGGCGGTCGCCGGATGGTCGCCGGTGATCATGATCGTGTGCACGCCTGCCTGGCGGATCCGGCGGACAGCCGGCGCGGCGCTGTCGCGTACCCCGTCGGCGATCGCCAGGAAACCGGTGAAGACCAGGCCGTGTACGCCGTCGTCGGTGATATCCGGGTCGGCTACGGTGCACTCGGCGACCGCGAGGATCCGGTGCCCCGCGCCAGCCCGTTCGCCGAGTTGCCGCTGTAGGTCGGCCCGGCCCGCGTCGTCTAGCGGCTCGTCGCGTGCGGCGGTGCGACGGGCGGCGCAGCGGGGAAGCACCGCCTCCGGGGCACCCTTCACGCTGAGCAGCAGTCCGTCGTCGGTCGCGCCGACGGTGGCGTGGTAGCCGCGCGACGGTTCGAACGGCAGACCGCCGACCGCCCGCCAGCCGGGTGCCCCGTCCTGTTCGTCGACCCCGGCGGCGCGGGCCCCGCGAAGCACCGCGCGGTCGGTCTGCATGGACAGTTCCTCGGGGTCGTCGGCGGCGGGGGTGGCGCGCAGCGCCGCAGCGAGGGTGCGTCGCAACCGGTCGTCGAGTTGCTCCAGCGGGGCGTACGAGTCGCCGCCGCCCACTCCGGCCAGCATCAGGTGACCTTCGGTGAGGGTGCCGGTCTTGTCGAAGCAGAGCACGTCGACCCGGCCCAGTGCCTCGATGGTGCGTGGGTTGCGCACCAACGCGCCGTGCTCGGCGAGCCGTCGGGCGGCGGCCAGTTGGGCGGCGCTGACCAGGAACGGCAGTCCTTCGGGCACCGAGGCGACGGCCAGGTTCGCGGCGGTCGCGGCCGTCTGGGCCAGGGGTACGCCCCGGAGCAGCCCGGCACCGGCGACCGCTACCGCCGACCCGGCGGCCAGGGGGATCGCGGTGCGGGTCAACCGACCCAGTCGGGCTTCGACCCCGCTGACCGGTGTTGCCTGCCCGGCCAGGGCGAGACTGCGCCCGGCCTCGGTGTCGGCGCCGGTGGCCACGACCACGGCCTCGCCGCAACCGGCGGCGATGCTGGTCCCCTCGTAGACCATGGAGGAACGTTCGGCCACGGCGGCGGCGACCACCGGCTGGTCGGTCTTGCCGACCGGCAGCGACTCACCGGTCAGGGAGGACTCGTCGGCTTCCAGCCCGACGGATTTCAGGACCCGGCAGTCGGCCGGTACGGCGTCGCCGGATTCGAGCAGGATCACGTCACCGGGGACCAGGTCGTCCGCGGGTACCACCCGGGCGACGCCCTCGCGGCGGACCCGGGCGGTCACCGCCGAGCGGGACAGCAACTCGGCCAGCGACTTCTCGGTGTTGCGCTGGTGCACCGCGCCGACCAGTGCGGACGCTCCGACGACCCCGCCGACCAGGGCGGCGTCGATCAGTGAACCGAAGCTGGCGGAGAGCACCGCCCCGGCGGCGAGCACCGGGGTGAGCGGGTTGGCGAGTTCGTCGACGAAGGCGCGGAGCAGCCCACCCGGGCCCGCCGCCTGACCTGGTCGGGTGGCGTGTCGGCGCTGGGCCTCGGCCTCGGTCAACCCGTCGTGGCTGGTGCCGAGTTGGTCGATGATGGTGGGCACCGGCATCAGATGCCAGGCGGTGATCGCAGGTGCGGGCGCGTTGGCCGTCTCGGTCAGGCGACCGGCCCGCCACACGCCGTGAGCGAAGGCCAGCGCCGCCGCGCCGTTGACCGAGGCGAGCGTCCGGCCGGGCAGCAGGGCCGGGTCGGCGGTGAAGGCGGAGAGCGCGCCGAGGCCGGTGCCGGCCAGCCCGATCCGCATGTTCTGCGCGGTCATCCGCCGGGCCACCCCGGCCGCTTCGATGATCAGGGCGACGACCCGCAGATCGGTGCCGACCAGCAGGTGTGCTCCCCACGGCGGGGGATCGTCGTGGTCGGCGATGCCCAGTCCACAGTCGGACGCGGCCAGCGCGGATCGGTCACCGGAGACGAGCATCACCACCGCGCCCTCGCGTTGCAGGGTGCGTACCGACTGGGTGAGCTGGTCGTCGCCGGGCACCAGCGCGTCGGCGGAGGCGTGCCGTTGCGGGTCGCCGCCGGCCACGACGAGTCGCAGGCCGGCCTGCCGGGCGACGGTCGGCAGGGCTTCGACGCCGGGTGCCGGCTCCGGCTCCACCCGCAGCACGGCCGTGAGGGTGTCGCCGTGGGCCAGACCGAGCAGGGTGCCGCCGCGTTCGCGCAGCTGCCGACTGTCGTCGGTGTCGCCGGGATCCCGCACGTCGAGTCGGTCGAGCGGACCGAGTCGCCAACCGTCGAGGTGGCGTACCTCGTTCGGTGTGGTCGGGTCGAAGAGGGCGAACGCCTGGGCGGCCACCTGGGAGGTGTCGGCGTCGGTCAGGGGGGCCAGGTCGGCCAGGACGGCCCGGTCGGAGCCGAGGATCCGAGCATCCAGCACCAGCGTGTCGATGCGGTCGAGTTCGCGGAGCACGCTGCGGTCCATCGCGATGACGCCACGGCGGGCGAGGATCCGGCCGAGTTGGGCCGCGTAGCCTTCGCGTCCGCTGCCCGGCGCTTTGGGCAGGGCGGACAGGCCCAGTGCGGCGGCCCGTTTCGGACCGACCACGGGCGTCGCCGCGGCGAAGGCGGCGGCACCACCGGCGAGCATTCGGTTGATGTACTGCTCGACGGAGCCGTCGGGTTTCGGGCAGGGACGCTCGTCGGCGGGTACCCGGGCGATGGCGCGATCCGGTTCGCCGGTGAGCCGGGACTCGGCCTTCTCCCAGGCTCGCAGCTGGGCCAGCCCTTCACCCCACTGCACGATCCGCTGTGCGCCGTCGAGCACTATTCCCGTCCAGCCACCGGTGAGGCCCTGCACCACCGCTTCGGCGAGGGGGAAGAGGACCTCGGCGCGTGGGTCGCGGCGTAGTCCCAGACCGGTGAGGGCGTGCAGCTTCGGGTGCAGGTCGATGGCGCTGAGCAGTCCGGAGACCTCACCGGGGACCGGCGTGATGGGCAGGATCCGGGTGGCCGCGGAGATGGTCAGGCCGAGCGCGTCGGAGGCGAGGGCGCCGAGCGTACGCGGGGTGCGCGGTCCTTCCTCCGGTGGGTGCGGCGGCGGGATGTCCGGATCCGGTTCGTGCGGGCAGGTGCGTTCCACCCGGGCGATGGTGGCGACCAGCTCACGTACCTTCGGGCCGGGTGTGTCGACGGCGACGACCACCCGACCGGAGGGGGCGTTGACCCGCGCCCAGTTCACGCCCGGTATGCGTTCCAGCGCCGTCTCGACCTGTCGGGCGAGGGTGTCGCCGCCGTCCTGGCAGACGCCGTGGACCTCGATGTGGTGTCGGCCGGGGCGTGACCATATTCGCCGGCTGGTCAGCCCGATCGCTCGGGCGAGGCGGGTCGCGGCGGCACCGACGCTGCGGGAGGCGGCTCCCACCACCGGAGGTGCTCCGACGGCGCCAAACCGCATTCTCGCCTCCTACCGTTCGTGCCCGGCGGCCTGGCTTCCCGGCCGGACGTCCCTTATGCCCCCAGGAGCTGGGAAAACTTTCCTGCTCGGGCACGCATGGAGATGGGCGGTGGAGGAATCCGTGGTGCGTCGTCCGGCATGGGGAGGCGAGATGAGTACGTTGACACGACAGCTCAGTGGGACCAATGAGACGGTGCAGGCGTTCACCCGCCGAGTGAACGTGCCGTGGCTCGGTGAGGTGGCTGTGCCCCCGCCGGACAAGCTGACGTACTACGCCGGTATCGGGGTGTTGGCCGCACTCCAGGTGATCGAGTGGCCCCTGGCGCTGGTGATCACGGCCGGGCACCTGCTGGCCGACCAGCACCTGTCCGGGCTCGCCAAGGGGCTGGGTGAGGCGATGGAGTCCGCCTGAGGTGACGCCCCGTTGGCGGTTGAGTGCGCCGCGTCACTCTTGACTTGAAGGTGGGTTCAGGGCCGAGTCTTGAGCTGCGGTCGATCGGTCGCGGGCCCGACCCGCTGGTCCTGTCAGAGCTCTGGCGCGGACCGGTGTGCCCTGTGGGGCGGGTGAGCGTCGCACTGTTGCACATCGGGGGTCAGCAGCGTGACGTGCCGGGGTCGTGCCCATGCCGCGATCGGCCTGACCGGGCCCGGTGCCTCCTGCCAGGGGGTGCCGGTCCGGTCGCAGCACCGCCTGGTGACCAGGCGGTGGCTGGATCGCCGTTGCGGCCACGCGTGGCCGGTGCGACCGGCAGGATGAGCTGGCGTGACCTTTCTGACGTTGCTGCCGATGGCGGTGGTGATGGTCGCCGGCAGCCAATTGGTGGCGGCGGTCTTCCTCGCTTCGTCCGACCGGCCACGGGCGGCCTCGCTGGGCTATCTGGCGGGCGCGGCGATCGTCGTGTTCGGTGGTACGACCCTGGCTTGGCTGGCGGTCCGACTCTTGAAGATCAATTTCACCGGGGTGGGGCGCGGCGCGCTCGAACGGTGGCTCGACTGGTTGGTCCTGGCGCTGCTCGTGGTGCTGGCGGTGGTCGTCTTCCTGCGGCGGCATGGCGGACCGCCACGCTGGATGGGCCAAATCCAGCACGCGAGCCCCGGGTACGCGTTGAAGATGGGTCTGCTGCTCTTCCTGGCCATGCCGTCCGACGACCTGACCATGGCCGCCGTCGGTGCCAGTGCCGCCCGACACGGTCAGCCGTGGTGGCATCTGCTGCCCTTCGTACTGCTCACCCTGACCCTGCTCGCCCTTCCGCTGCTGGCCCTGCTGTTGCTCGGGAGCCGGGCGGCCGTGGTGCTGCCGCAAATTCGCCAGTGGGCGGACAGCCACTCCTGGGTGGTCAGCGAGGCGGTCATCGCGCTGTTCGTGGTGATCACCGCAGGGAATCTGGTGCGGTGAGTCCTGGGTACGGCCCGACCCGACACGTACGGGCGAACGCCGACCTGATGACACCTGCCCGGATTCACGTTCGCCCTACCGTCGAGCCATGCTCACGTTCGTCGTCACCAGCCTCCTGTACGTCTGCGGATTCGTCTTCCTCTACGGGGTGATCCGACTCGCGGTGCGGCACGCCATGGAGGACATCGAGGTGCGCCGCGTCCAGGCCGCGCGGGCGGAGGAGATGGCCGCCGCCCGGGACCGGGCGCTGCTGGAACGCCACGGCTTCCTGACCAACGAGGGCTGACGGTCTGGTCCCCGTACGCCTCGCCGACGTCGGATGCGACGATCACAGACGTGATGGGAACGTTGAAGACCGAGCCCGCGCGTACCCGTGCCGATCTGCTGGCTGCGCCGGTCGCCGCCGCGCTCGACCAGTGGCCGACCGACTCCCCGGTGGGTGTGGACGCGGTGCTGGTCGCGCCGATCGACGCCGACCTCGCCGACACGGCGGCTTTCTGCGCCGCGTACGACGTCGGGTTGGACGAATCGGCCAACTGTGTGGTCGTGGCCGGTAAGCGTGAGGGGGTGACCCGTTACGCTGCCTGCCTCGTGCTGGCCACCACTCGGGCGGACGTGAACGGGGTGGCCCGGCGGGCGCTGGACGTCCGCAAGGCGAGCTTCGCGCCGATGGCCGACGCGGTCGAGTTGACCGGCATGGAGTACGGCGGGATCACGCCGATCGGGCTGCCGTTGCAGTGGCCGATCCTCGTCGACGCACGGGTGGTGGCCACGCCGCACGTGGTGATCGGGTCGGGCGTACGACACAGCAAGATCGTGCTGCCGGGCGCGGCGCTGGCCGCGCTGCCCGGGGCGCGAGTGGTGGAGGACCTGGCCAAGCCGGCGTGACGATCGCCATCTGTCGATGTCGTTGCACGTGAAACATCAACGACGTCGATGGCTGGCGGTCAGCTGGCGGCGGCTTCCCGTCGTTCGACCTCGGCGAGCGCCGCGAGCAGGGTGTCCGCCTCCTGCGCCCCGGTGATCGCGTACTTCCCGGCGAGCACGAAGGTCGGCACGCTGGTCACCCCGAGCTGTCGGGCGGCGGCCAACTCGGCCGTCAGCTCGGCCACCCCTTGCTCGGAGTCGAGGAAGTGGCGGGCGTCGTCGCCGTCCAGCCCGACGGTGGCGGCCACCTCGGCCAGCGCCTCCCGGGAGCCGATGTCGACGCCATCGGTGAAGTGGGCTCGGTGCAGCGCCTCGACCAGTTCCCCGTCACGGTCCTGCTGGCCAGCCCAGTTGGTCAGTCGGTGGGCGTCGAAGATGTTGGCCGCGATCATCCGGTCGTAGCGCAGGTCCAGACCGACGCTCGCCCCGACCTCGACGACCCGGTCGACCATCTGCCGAACCTGCTCCCGGCCACCGAACTTCTCGGCCAGCACGTCGAGCATCGGGCGCGGCGACGGAACCGGTGACGGGTCCAGCTGGAAGGGCCGGTTCCGGATGGTCACCTTTCCCTCGTACGACGCGAGCGCCTGGGTCAGGCGGCGTCGACCGATCCAGCACCAGGGGCAGACCAGGTCGGCGTAAATGTCGATCTCCATGCCCGGGGACAACCCGCTGACCGGCGGGTCTGTTCCCGACTGCCGCGCAGGTCACGGTGGCAGTCGGTGGTTCCCGTGCCGGGTGGACCTGGGCTCCGCCCTCGGCGCGTCGAGGGCGGGTCGACCCGTTCAGGCCGTCTGCTCGCGGACCTGTCGCTTGAGCCGGGCCAGGATGGCGGTGCCGCCGCGTACCCGCAGCGGGCTGATCGCCTGCGCCAGGCCCATCCGCTGGTAGAGGTCGTCCGGAACGGCGAGGACCTGCTCCGCGGTGGCGCCGGCCAGCCCTTCGGCGAGGATGCCGGCGAAGGCCCGGGTGGTCGGTGCCTCCGGTGGGCAGTCGAACAGGGTGTCGACGGTGCCCTCGGGTGTCACCTCGGCCCGCAGGAAGAACGGCGTCTGGCACTCCACGACCTGTTCCATGCCCTCGTGCCCGGGATGCCCGGCGGGCAGCGGCGGTACGGCGTCGGAGTATTCCAGCAGCATCTCCAACACCACGTCACGCGGCGCTGCGACGAACTCGTCCACGATCTCGGCCAGCCTGCTCGGCATCTCGGGCATCCCGCCAGGTTACCGGCCGCTGTCTGGAACCGAGTCACGTGTTAGGAAGGGGCCCTTCCTATACCGCAGGCGTTAATAAGGTGCCCTTCCTTACACCGTGGGGGACTGTTCGGTGATTTCGCTGAGTGCGGAGGTGGGGTCGAGCTGCATGGCCAGATCGCCGAGGGAGACGATGCCGACCAGCTTGCGCTCGTTGTCACAGACGAGGACGCGGCGGATGCCGCGCTCCCGCATCAGTGAGGCGGCCTCGCTGGCGGTGCAGAACTGCTCGATCATCACGACCTCACGGGTGACGATCGAACCGATGGTGGTGTCGGTGGCGGAGGCGTTCTCGGCCACCGCGCGTACCACGATGTCGCGGTCGGTGAGGATGCCGGCCAGGTTGGCGCCGTCGGTGACGACGACATCGCCGATGTCGGCCTCCTTCATGACCTTCGCCGCCTCGTCCAGGGTGGTCTCCGCCGGCAGGTAGATCACCTGCCTGGTCATCACGTCAACGACCCGGTAACCGGTCATGAGAGCCTCCAGAGATGCGTCGAGCCGATCAGACTGCGGTACCCCGTCCCCCGATCGCTACACCCCGACTCCGCCTACCCGCCTGACAGGTTCTCCACCAGGTCCGCCACCGGCAGTTCGGTGCGCATCCCGGTCGCCCGGTCACGCAGCTCGACGTACCCGTCGGCCAGTCGGCGTCCGACCACGACGGTGCGCGGGATACCGATCAGTTCGGCGTCGGTGAACTTCACCCCGGCGGAGACGGCCGTCCGGTCGTCGACCAGCACCCGCAGGCCCGCCTCGGCGAGTCGGTCGCCGAGCGCGAGCGCGGCGTCGAGCTGTGGTCCCTTACCGGCGGCGACCAGGTGTACGTCACAGGGCGCGACCGACGTCGGCCACACCAGCCCCCGGTCGTCGTGGTGCTGCTCGGCGATCGCCGCCACGACCCGGGAGACACCGATTCCGTAGCAGCCCATGGTGGGTCGGACCGGCTTGCCCTGTGGACCGAGGACATCCACGGCGAAGGCATCGGTGTAGCGACGACCGAGTTGGAAGATGTGCCCGATCTCGATCCCCCGGCGCATGGTCAACCGGCCGATCGTGCAGGCCGGACAGGGGTCACCGGCGCGCACCTCGGCCGCCTCTACCGTGCCGTCCGGGACGAAGTCCCGGCCACACACCACGTTGGTGGCGTGCCGACCGGGCTCGTTCGCGCCGGTCAGCCAGGCGGTTCCGGGCACCACCCGGGGGTCGACCAGGTAGCGGACGCCGAGCTTGGCGAAGATCTGCGGCCCGAGGTAGCCCCGGACCAGTTCGGGATACGCGTCCCAGGCGTCGAAGACGTCCACGGTGGCCGGTGCCAGCGCGGCGGCCAGCCGCTTCAGGTCGACCTCCCGATCGCCGGGCAACCCGACCACGAGCAGTTCGGTCTCCGTGCGGCCCGGTCGGCGTACCGTCAGCACGACGTTCTTGAGGGTGTCGGCGGCGGACCAGTCGCTGCGACCGGCCAGCCGACGGTCGTTGGCCAGCGCGACCAGGCTGGCGATGGTCGGCGTCTCCGGGGTGTCGTGCACTTCGGTGGCCGGTGGTACGTGCGGGTCACCGGCCGCCGGAGCGGGTGTCGTCACCGCCTCGGTGTTGGCCGCGTAGTCGCAGTCGGTGCAGCCGACATAGGTGTCCTCGCCGACCGGCGTGGTGGCCAGGAACTCCTCCGACGCGGAACCACCCATCGCTCCCGACGTCGCGTGCACCGTCGTGTAGTCGAGGCCGAGCCGGTCGAAGATCTCCTGGTAGGCCGCCCGGTGCCGGTCGTACGCAACGCGCAGGCCCGCGTCGTCCAGGTCGAAGGAGTACGCGTCCTTCATCAGGAACTCGCGCCCGCGCAGCAGACCCGCACGCGGGCGGGCCTCGTCGCGGAACTTGGTCTGGATCTGGAACAACGTCACCGGGAAGTCCCGGTAGGAGGTGAACAGATCCTTGACCAGCAGCGCCGCCAACTCCTCGTGGGTCGGTGCCAGCAGGTGTTCGGCGCCGCGTCGATCGGCCAGCGTGAAGATGTCGTCGCCGTACTCCGTCCACCGGCCGCTGGTCCGGTACGGCTCGGCGGGCAGCAGCGCCGGAAAGTGCACCTCCTGGTCGCCGATCGCGGTCATCCCGGCGCGCACGATCTCGGTGACCCGGTCCAGCACCAGCCTGCCCAGCGGCAGCCAGGTGTAGCCGCCGGGCGCGGCCCGTCGGATGTATCCGGCCCGCAGCAGCAGCCGATGACTCGGCACCTCCGCGTCGGTCGGATCTTCTCGTAGGGTCCGGATCAGCGACATCGACATCCGCAGCAACACCCCCGCACCCTAATACCCCACCCCCGTCTCCACAGGGGTGATCAAGAAGTTTTCGTCGTGGATCGCGCGGATCCACGACGAAAACTTCTTGATCAACGCGGCGGTGGGTGGGTGAGGCCGGCGCGGTGGGCGATGACGGCGAGCGCGGTGCGGTCGCGGGCGTTCAGCTTGGTGAGCAGGCGGCTGACGTACGTGCGGGCGGTCGCCGGGCTGATGAACAGCGCCCGGCCGATCTCGTCGTTCGTCTCGCCCAGCCCGACCCGGGCCAGCACGGCACGCTCCCGGTCGGTGAGCACGGACAGTCGAGGATCGGGCGGCGGCTGTCGTGGTGCGGCGGCGAGCCGTTCCATGACCCGCCGGGCGACCGTGGGCGAGAGCAGGTTTCCGCCGGCCGCAGCGGTGTGCACCGCTCGACGCAGATCGTCCGAGGGAGTGTCCTTGAGCAGGTAGCCGGCCGCACCCAGACTGACCGCCTCGATGATGTCCTCGTCGTCGTCGAAGGTGGTCAGGATCAGGACTCGGGTGTCCGCCAGGGTTTCGTCGGCGCGGATCGCCGCGGTGGCGGCCAGGCCGTCCATCACCGGCATCCGGATGTCCATGAGTACGACGTCCGGCCGCAACTGGCGGGCCAGGCGCAGACCGGAACGGCCGTCGGCGGCCTCCCCGACCACGGTGAGCTGCGGGTCGACCGTCAGCAGGGTGGTTATCCCGGCCCGGACGAGATCCTGGTCGTCGACCACCAGCACGCTGGTCATACCGGCTCCCGCAGGGGTAGTACCGCCCGCACCACGAAACCTGTCCGCCGCTGCTCGGCGGTGAGCGTGCCACCGAGGCTCTCGGCCCGTTCCCGCATTCCGGCGATACCGTGCCCGCTGCCGCTGCCGCTGCCGCTGCCGCTGCCGCTGCCGCTGCCGCTGTTGGCTGGCGGCTCGACCGTGCCGGTCGCGGCAGCGCCGCGAGCCGACGGTTCGGCCCGCTCCGCGCCGCCTGCTGACACCGCGTGGTGCGCCGGCTCTGCGCTGGGGAGCGGGTCGGAGCCGGAGTCGGCGACGGTGACGGTGAGGTGGGTGCTGTCCTGCTCGGCGCGGATCTCGACGCGGCTGCCGGTGGAGTGCCGGACGACGTTGGTGACCGCCTCCTGCACGATCCGGAACGCGGCGGCCTCCACCGGCGCTGGTAGCGGCGTGTCCACGGCCACGTGCACGTCGACGTCGAACCCGGCGGCGGAGGCGGCTCGGGTGACCGCGTCGAGGTTGGCCAGCGAGACGACCGTGCGGGGCGCATCGTCGGCTGACCGCAGCAGCGTCACGGTGCGCCGGAGATCGTCCATGCTGCGACGGGCGGTGGACCGGATCAGCTCAAGCGCCGACCGGGCGGCGTCGTCGTCACGGCCCAGCGCCTCCCGGGCGACGTCGGCGTGCAGCGCGATCACCGAGGTGGTGTGGCCGAGGGAGTCGTGCAGGTCCCGGGCGATGGCGATCCGCTCGTCCCGCAGCCGGGCCTGGGCCTCCTGCCGGTATCTGGCCTCGGTCAGCTCGGCGATGCGGCGGGCGTCCGCCTGCGCGGCCCGCCGCGACCGCAGGCTGTCACCGAGGGCGATCGCCGCACCCATCAGCAGGACGTGACCGGCCAGCTCGTAACCGACGACGAAGGAGAAATCCTGCCCCTCGGCGAGCCGGAAGATCACCGAAACCGTGGTCACCAGCAGGGCGGCGACGACCGAGGCGGTGATCCGGCCGTGTTCGGCCGCCGAGAAGAGCGCGGCGGCGACCGGCACGGCCAGGCCGATGGCCGGGTAACCGGCGGCGTAGTAGGCGAACAGGCCGAGCACACTGACCGCCAGCACCACCACCGGGTAACGCCGCCGGACCAGCATCAGTGCGCCAAGACCGACCGCCCAGAGGTACGCGACCGGGTCAGGACCGTGTCGGCCACCCTCGTTCGCCGTGATGACGATCGACACGGTGACGGCGACGCCCACGGCGAGGAGCGCGTCGGTGACCTTGGGGGGTACCCTCCGCGGCGTCGACTGGCTGGTCACCAGCCCAGCGTACGGCGGGGTCGGCGGGGTCGGAGTCGTCGGAAGGCGACACCGTTGGTCGCTTTCCGACGTACCGGGACCGAGTCCGTCGACGGATGGCGTGGCCAGCGATCGTTCCTAGCGTTGCCGGCATGAACACGTCACCTCGCCCGGCCCTCGGGCTTCCGTTGCTCACCCTGCTCGGGTTGGCACTGCTCGGCCTGCCCCGAGTGGTGTTGCATGACCTGGGCCTGGTGCACGAGCGCACCTTCGTCAACCTGCTGCTGGTGGTCATACCGCCGGTCGTGTGGATCGCCGTGGTGCTGGCGAAGCGGGTGCCGAACCCGTTCCTGACCCTGCTCGTCGTCGGTCTGATCTACGGCGTCCTGCTGGCCGCGACCCATCAGCTGCTCTGGCAGGTGGCCTTCGACGAGCAGCCGACCCTCGGCGGCAACCTGGCCGATCTAGCTCCGGGGGCGCAGGCCGTCATCGTGCGGATCTTCGCCGCGATCAGCAGCGTCTTCACCGGCGTCATCGTCGGCGTCGTCGCGGGCCTGGTCGCCTGGGGCCTCTCCCGCGCCGACCGGCCGGGTGCGCCCCGCGCCGACCATCGCCAGCACCCCTGAAATCCTGGTTCGGCAGCGCCCGCTGAGGCGCTGCCGGTCCAGGATCTGGCTCAGCCGAGCTTGGCGTGCTCGACAAAGCGACGCCAGGCGGTCGCAGTGAAGGCGAGCACCGGGCCGGTGGCGTCCTTGCTGTCGCGTACGCCGACCACGCCGGGCAGGTCGTCGGCCACCTCGATGCACTCGCCGCTGCCGCTGCGGGTGGACTTACGCCAGGTCGCGCCGGTCAGATCGTGGACCACGACTCCATCACTTCCTTCATCAGCAGCTCGGACTGTCCCTTGGGGAGAGCCATGCTGCGGATGCTCTCCCACCTCGCCAGCAGCGTAGCGATTTCACCGTCCTTGTCGATGGTCGCGCCACCGACATGGTTCTCCAGGTGGCCGACCCAGTCACCATCGACTCCACGGGCCAGGGTGAGCGGGCCGATGAGCCCGACGTGCACGCTGACTTCGGCCGAGATGACGTGGACCAGAACGCCGCCGCGCTGCACGCAGTCGAGCAGGTGGCCAATCTGCTGGGCCATGATGCCCCGGAAGCTCTCGTCGGCCCGGCGTAGCGTCGCCTCCTCGATCACCGCGACCAGGATCGGCGGGTCCGGCCGGGTCAGCACCGCCTGCCGGTCCATCCGTACTGCCAGCCGCCGCTCCACCTCGTCGTCGCTGAGCAGGTCGTCGGCGCGGATCACCGCGCGGGCGTAGTGCTCGGTCTGGAGTAGACCGGGGACCAGCGTCGGATGGTAGCAGCGCAACTGCTGAGCGACGCGTTCGGCGTCCAGCCACGGGCGCAGGAAGTTCGGTTGGCCGTGCAGTTCGGCGATGCGCAGCAGGCCCAGCAGCAGGCCGTCGCTGTTCAACACCTCGTCGGCCCGCTTGAGGAAGAGCCGGTCGAACGGACGCTGACCCAACTCGATCGCGGAGATCTGCGAGCCGGAGAAATGCACCTGCTTGCCGAACTCCTCCTGGCTCAGGTTGGCGGCCAGCCGCAGCCGACGCAATTGTGCCCGGATCAGTTCGGCGGTCGGCTCGGATTCCACAGTGCCTCCACGATCGTTCGGCTGCTCGGGTGGGCTTCCCGGCTGGCCTTCGACCCCGCCACGGCCAGCGCTAACGCCTTCCGAGAGTAGTCACGCGATCACCACACTGTCACCTGGTGGTCCTGCTCCCATCCATCGGGGACGGGGTGGGGTTGCCCTGGGGCCGCCCTCACTTCCCCCGTGTCGGGGCGGCCCCTTCCTGCTCACCGCCGGAGGTGAAGATGCCCGAACCGAACGAGCCGCGCCCTGACGTCGTCGGCGCTCCGACCGACCCGGAACAGCCTCAGCGACCGGGCGTACCGTCGCGTGGTCGCCTTGCCGGGATGCCCGTGCCGCGTCGCGGCCTGGCGGCCGCGTGGCCCCGGCGGCATCCGGTGAACAGCCCGAAGCATCTGCCGTTGCGCCCGCTCTGGTTGTGCCGCGCCTGCGGGCTGTCCTGGCCGTGCGCCGAGGCCCGTCTGCTGCTCCGCGTCGAGTACGACGACCGCTGGCTCGACCTGTCGATTTACCTGTCCGGGCTCTACTACGAGGCGACCCACGACCTGTTCCGGCTCGACCCGGAGGGCGGCCCGACCCCGCGTGAGCTGTTCCAGCGGTTCGTGGCCTGGGCCCCGTACCGTCGCCCGGCGGTCGCTATGCCGCCAACCTGCACCGGCCGCTGCCGTACCACCTGACCCGGACCAACCCGGGGCTGGTCCAGGTCAGGGCTGGTCCGGGGTCAGGACCGTTTCGGGTCAGGACGGTGGCAGAGAGGTCAGGAAGCGGTGGTGTCCTCGCCGGAGACGAACGCGACAGGTCGGCGGCGTCGAGCGAGCAGCAGCGCGATACCCCCCGCGACCATGACGAGACCCGCTCCGGCGATCAGCCCGGCCTGCGGCCCGGTCACCGGCAGACCCCCGCCGTCGCCGCCCCCGTTTCCGCTCTCGGCGGCGGCGACCACCACGGCGTACCCGTCCTTGTTGTCGCTGGCGTCGACGTCGGCTGCCGGTACGGCGACGGCGTTCGCCGGGAGCACGGTCCGCTCCGGGGCGGAGCGGGCACCGATGCCGTCGGACAGGCCCTCGACCTGCACGCTTCCGCCCGCCAGCGTGACCGGTGCCTTGACGTCGGCCGGCACCGTCACCAGGTTGTACAGCTCGACAGCGGAGTGGACGTCCCAGTCCGGCTCGCTGTTCCGATTGGGCGGTACGAGCGCGAGCGAATCGTAGGTGCAGACCGCCGAACGTCCGTCGTCGTCGATCACGCACTCCTGCGGCGGCCGGGTGAACGTCACGTTCTCAGGCAGGCGCAGGGTGACGGTGACACCGCTGACCGGCTTCACGCCGTGGTTGACGATCCGGTACCGGACCGCGCCGGTCTCGCCCGGATTCAACGTTCCGGTGTTTTCGAGTCGGCCACCGGCGCCGACGCGCACCGACTGCTTGACGTCCGGCGCCACCACCCACAGGTCGGCTTCGGCGTCGTCGACGAGGCTGACGGTGAATTCCCTGGTCTCGGTGATCCGCTTTCCGTTCTCGCCCCAGATCATGTAGATCTCGATCTGGATTTTGCCCTCGAAGGGCTCCTTCACCGACCCGGTACTGACGGAGATGGGGTAGTCCACCGTGCCGCCGGGCGCCGGGCGCAATTGCGGAGCACTGACCGCGTCGGAGCGGCAGTACCAACCAGCAGAGTCGCCATCACACTGGCCGGAACCACCACCCTCCCCCCAGAGGAACCAGGCTCTGTCGTCCCAAGCAGCATCGTCGGGCCGGACGGAATACTCGATGACGCTCGGGGTTTCATCGGTCAGATTGGTCACCTTCAGGTGCATCGTCTTGTGCGTGAATCCGACCGGAATCGTCGTACCGGTCAGTTCGAAGGTGAACTTCGGATCCGGGTCGACCGCCGAGGCGGGACCGGCGGGGACTGCGACCCCGCCGACGAGAAGCAGCGTGGCAGCCGTCCGGGACAGCCAACGACGACCAACAGCCACAGCGGTCTCCTTCGAGAGTGTGGGGGGGTGTGTGGGTGAGGACACTACTCGCGACGCGCCCGTGGCGTGGACCCATTAAGCCGGAGCGCGCCACCCACCAGGGGCGCTTCCGGCCGCACCAGCGTTCGTGCAGGATCGATGACGTCCGCCACGTTCCGCCGCACGGGGCACCGCCAGGTGGGTGCCCGATGCAAAACTTCCAGCGGTAGGCGGGAGCTCTTCCTGCCCGCCCCTACTCGCACGTCGGAGGAGTGAGCAGTGCGCTGGCGCAGTTTCGTCGCGGTCGGGGACAGCTTCACCGAGGGCCTGGACGACGCCTACCCGGACGGCAGTTTTCGCGGCTGGGCGGATCTGGTGGCCACCCGGCTCGCCGCCGAGGCCGGGCCCGACTTCGCGTACGCCAATCTGGCCATCCGGGGACGTACCTTCCCGAGCGTGGTGGCCGAGCAGGTCCCGGCGGCGCTGGCGATGAAGCCCGACCTGGTCAGCTTCGCGGCTGGCGGCAACGACGTGCTGCGGCGCAGCTTCGACCCGGACAGCCTGGTCAGCCGGTTCGACGAGGTGGTCGGTCGACTGCGTGGCGGCGGTGCCGACGTGGTGTTGTTCCGGTTCGCCGACGTGATGGCGCGGCTGCCCGGCCAACGGCTGATCGCACCCCGGGTCGCCCTGCTCAACCGAGCCGTCGGGGAGACCGCCGAGCGACACGGGGCCATCCTGGTCGACCTGTACGCCGACGACACGTACCTGAATCCGTTGCTCTGGAGCACCGACCGGTTGCACCTCTCCCCGGCCGGGCACCGCCGCGTCGCCGGCCAGGTGCTCACCGCCCTCGGTGTCGGCTGCGACGAGGAGTGGCTGCTGGTCCCGCCGCACCCGGAGCCCACTCCCTGGCTCTCCGCCCGCACCGCCGACCTGCGCTGGGCGGGCCAGCACCTGGCCCCCTGGATCACCCGCCGCCTCACCGGCCGCTCCTCCGGCGACACCCGCACCGCCAAGCGCCCCACCCTCACCCCCCTCACCCCCCTCACCCCACCGAGTTGATCAAGAAGTTTTGGTCCTCGGAGGGCGAGGAATCCGACCAAAACTTCTTGATCACCGGGGCGGGGGCGGAGCACGGCGTACGTTGGGGACCATGTCTGTGCCGAACGATCCCGATCCCCGACTCCAGTCGTACGCGGACCCGCAACGACTGGTCACCACCGACTGGTTGGCCGAGCATCTGGGCGACGACGGTCTCGTGGTCGTCGAGTCCGACGAGGACGTACTGCTCTATGACAGCGGCCACATCCCTGGTGCCGTCAAGGTCGACTGGCACCTGGAGCTGAACGACCAGGTGACCCGGGATTACCTGGACGCCGAACGGTTCGCCGAGCTCTGCGCCGCCAAGGGCATCGGCCGCGACGACACCGTCGTCTTCTACGGCGACAACTTCAACTGGTGGGCCGCGTACGCCCTGTGGGTCTTCACTCTCTTCGGCCACCCGGACGTGCGGCTGCTCGACGGTGGCCGGCAGAAGTGGATCGCCGAGGGGCGGGAGTTGACCCGCGACAAGCCGAACCGACCCCGGGCGAACTACCCGGTGCCGCAGCGTGACGACGCACCCGTGCGGGCGTTCCGCGAGGAGGTGGCGGCACACGTCGACGCCGGCCGACCGCTGGTCGACGTGCGGTCGCCGGGCGAGTACACCGGCGAGATGCTGCACATGCCGGACTACCCGCAGGAGGGTGCGCTGCGCGGCGGTCACATCCCGGGCGCGGTGAACAAGCCGTGGAAGTCCGCCGCCAACGACGACGGCACCTTCAAGCCGGCCGACGAGCTACGTGCGATCTACGCCGACCAGCTCGGGCTGACGCCGGAGGACGACGTCATCGCGTACTGCCGGATCGGCGAACGGTCCAGCCACACCTGGTTCGTCCTGCGGCACCTGCTCGGCTACCCGAAGGTGCGCAACTACGACGGCTCCTGGACCGAGTGGGGCAACCTAGTGCGCGCCCCCGTCGTCAAGGGCCCCGACCCGAAGTGACCCGTCGCGTGGTCTCGGTGCTGCCGTCGATGCGGCACCGAGACCCCGCTCCGGCCTCGACCAACGCCTGAGCGCAGGCGCAGGTCCCGGCAATCGGACCGGCGGGTAACCACGGTCCCACGCTGTCGACAGTCGGGTCTACGCTGGCCCGGTGACGGTGGAGCAGCAGGCCCGGGGCACGAGCGGCGGGGCCACGGGTGCGGGACGACGCCGCTCCCGCAAGGACGAGATTCTTGAGATCGCGGTAGGTCTGTTCGCCTCCCGGGGCTACCACGGCGTGTCGATGGACGACATCGGCGCGGCTGCCGGGGTGACCGGCCCGGCGCTCTATCACCACTTCGCCGGCAAGGAGGCGATGCTGGTCGCCGCGCTGACGCCGGTCAGCGAAGGGCTGCTCGACGGTGGTCGGCAGCGTTCCGCCGCCCACCCCGGCGACCCGCGCGCCGCCCTCGAGTCTCTGATCGACTTCCACGTCGACTTCGCGCTCGCCAACCCGGCCGTCATCGCGCTGCACCTGCACGAACTGGACCGCCTGCCGGAGGAGCCCCGTCGGCGTATCCGTCGGCTCCAGCGGCTCTACGTCGAGGAGTGGGTCACCGTGTTGACCGCGCTGCACCCGGGGCTGCCCGATGGCGAGGCGCGGGTGTTGGCGCACGCGGCGTTCGGCCTGATGAACTCCACCCCGTTCCTCGGCGGAGAGGTCGACCATCGGCGTCGGGCCGAGCTGCTGCGCGCCGCCACGCTGGCCGCGCTGCTCGCGCCCACCCGCCCAGCCTGACCGGCGTCAGCTCGCCGGGGGCAGGCCGCCGGTCACAGGGCTCGACACCCACGGCCGAATACCGGCCACGGCGTCGGTAGGGGGTCTTTCTCGCGCTCGGCGTGACGTGATTGGCTAGCCCGCGTCCCACAAAATGGAACGCTCGGAGGAACCATGATCGAGTCGCTGCTGGTCGCCAACCGGGGCGAGATCGCCCGCCGGATCATCCGTACCGCCCGGCGACTCGGGGTCCGAGCGATCGCGGTGCACTCGGAGGCCGACGCCGACCTGCCGTTCGTCGCCGAGGCGGACGAGGCCGTCTGCGTCGGCCCGGCCAACCCGGCCCAGAGCTACCGCAACACCGAGGCGATCCTCGCCGCCGCCCAGTCGACCGGCGCGCAGGCGATCCACCCCGGCTACGGCTTCCTGTCAGAGAACGCCGACTTCGCCCGTACCGTCGAGGCCAGCGGCCTGATCTGGGTCGGGCCCGGCGCGGACGCGATCACCGCGATGGGCGACAAGATCAATGCCCGGAACCTGATGGCGGCGGCCGGTGTGCCGGTGGCGGCCGGGACCACCGAGCCGGCGGCCGACCTGGCGGCGGCGGTCGCGGCGGCGGCGGAGATCGGCTACCCGGTGATGGTGAAGGCCGCCGCCGGTGGCGGGGGCATGGGCATGGGCGTCGCCGTCGACGAGGCCGCGCTGCGCACCGAGTACGACAAGGTGCGGACCTTCGCGGAGCGGATGTTCGGTGACGGCTCGGTGCTGTTGGAGCGGTACTTCCCCCGGGTGCGGCACGTCGAGGTGCAGATCCTCGGCCTGGCCGACGGTCGGGTGCTGGCGTTGGGCGAGCGGGAGTGCTCGGTGCAGCGGCGCAACCAGAAACTGGTGGAGGAGTCGCCCTCGCCTGCGGTTTCGCCGGAGCTACGGGCCCGCCTGCTGGCGGCGGCGGTGCGTGCGGGCGAGGCGGTCGACTACCGCAACGCGGGCACGGTGGAGTGCCTGTTGGTGCCGCGTCAGCGGGACGCCAAGGGCGACGCCGACGAGTTCTTCTTCCTGGAGATGAACACCCGGCTTCAGGTGGAGCACCCGGTGACCGAGCTGGTGCACGGCATCGACCTGGTGGAGGAGCAGCTGCGGGTGGCCGCCGGTCTGCCGCCGACCTTCGACCCGGACGCGCTGACCGCCCGGGGTCACGCCATCGAGCTGCGGGTCAACGCCGAGGACCCGAAGCGGTTCCTGCCCGGCCCGGGAACGATCACCACCTGGGTGGAGCCGACCGGCGAGGGGGTACGCGTCGACTCCGGCTATGTGGAGGGGAACACCGTCACCCCGTTCTACGACAGCCTGATGGCGAAGCTGATCGTGCACGGCCAGGACCGGGACGAGGCCATCGCCCGCGCTCGTGCCGCGGTGGCCGCCTTCGAGCTGACCGGCCCCAAGAACAACCTTCCCTTCTTCGTCGACTTGCTCGACGACCAGCAGTTCCTCTCCGGCGACTACGACACCACCATCGTCTCCCGTCTCCGCTGACCCTCGCCCGTACCGACCAGTTGATCAAGAGGTTTGGGTCTCCTGCGGCGTGGCTCCAGACCCAAACTTCTTGATCGACATGGCGGGTGGGTGGCGTGACATGCTTGGGGTGTCAGCGACAGAGACGTGTCACAGCGAGGTGGCCGCATGGCGGAGATGCCGAAGTACGTGTCCATTCGTGAGGTCGGGCCGCGCGACGGTTTGCAGAACGAGGCGCCGATCCCCACCGACGCCAAGGTGCGGCTGCTCGACGCGCTCTCCCAGACCGGGGTACGACGCATCGAGGCGGTGTCGTTCGTGCACCCCAGGGCCATCCCGCAGATGGCCGACGCCGACGAGGTGTGGCGACAGGCGAAGCGCGTCGACGGGGTGCGGTACTCCGCGCTGGTGCCGAACACGCGCGGAGCGCAGCGCGCACTGGCGGCCGGTTTCACCGAGATCGAGGTGGTCGTCTCCGCCAGCGACACGCACAACCGGCGCAACGTCAACCGCTCCACCGACGAGTCGCTGGACGACATCGCCGAGTTGATCGACCTGCTGCACGGGGCCGGTGCCCGCGCCGAGGTGATCGTCGCGACCAGCTTCGGCTGCCCCTACGAGGGCGACATCGATCCGGCGCGGGTGGCCGCCATCGTGGACCGGGTGGTGCGCGACGGCGCCGACCGCGTCGCGTTCGGCGACACCACCGGCATGGGTACGCCCCGACGTGTCCGTGACCTGATCACTGCGGTACGCGACCGCAACGCGGACGTTCCGGTGCTGCTGCACTTCCACAACACCCGGGGTACCGCGCTGGCCAACCTGCTGACCGCGCTGGAACTCGGCGTGACCGAGTTCGACGCCAGCGTCGGCGGCCTCGGCGGCTGCCCGTACGCGCCCGGGGCCAGCGGGAACCTGGCCACCGAGGAAGCGGTGCACATGCTGCACGACATGGGCGTCGACACCGGCATCGACCTGGACGCCCTGATCGAGGTGGCCGAGCTGGCCGAGGAGTTGACCGGCCGCAGCCTCCCCTCGGGAGTGCTGCGCGCCGGGCCACGATCCCGACTCACCGCCCTGCCCGCCTGACTTCTCGACACCCGAGCCGCGCGGCGGGTGCCCGGCTACCGGCCGTCCACCTGACACGGATCGATCCGTACCCGCGTTCCGGATGGTGTCCCGACAACGAGCCGGGCGCGTCGGCGTAGGGTCGCCGCCGTGGGCCGCGATGCGTTACCCTAACGATCGTTCAGGCTGGTTGGGGCCCGTGCCGTGGCGGCGACGGGAGGCGGCGAGGGGGCGGCGTGACGCTCGACGGTGAGGCACTGGAGCAGCTGCGCAAGCGGATCCGTGCCGGTGGCGCGGAGAAGTACCACGCGGCGAACGCGGCCAAGGGGAAGCTGTTCGCCCGGGAGCGGGTCGCGCTCCTCGTCGACGAGGGCAGCTTCGTCGAGGACGGCCTCTACGCCAACGCCCTCGCCGAGGGGCTGCCGGCGGACGGGGTGGTCACCGGCACCGCCTCCATCGACGGTCGTCAGGTCTGCCTGATGGCCAACGACTCCACGGTCAAGGCCGGCAGTTGGGGTGCCCGCACCGTCGAGAAGATCATCCGGATCATCGAGCGGGCGTACGACACCGGAGTCCCGATGGTCTACCTGGTCGACTCGGCCGGAGCCCGGATCACCGACCAGGTCGAGCTGTTCCCCGGTCGGCGCGGCGCCGGGAAGATCTTCTGGAACCAGGTCCGTGCCTCCGGCTCGATCCCCCAGGTCTGCGCACTGTTCGGGCCCAGCGCGGCCGGTGGGGCATACATCCCGGCGTTCTGCGACGTGGTCGCCATGGTCGACGGCAACGCCAGTATGTATCTCGGCTCGGACCGGATGGTCGAGATGGTCACCGGCGAGAAGACCACCCTGGAAGCGATGGGCGGGGCACGGGTGCACTGTGCCGAGTCCGGCGTCGGGCATTTCCTCTGCAAGTCCGAGGAAGAGGCGCTCGACGTGGTGAAACGCTACCTGTCCTACCTGCCGGCGAACTGGACGCAGCAACCACCCGTGGCCCCGGCCGTCGAGGCACCGGCCAAGACCGACCTCGCCGCGCTGGTGCCGGCGAGCGAGCGCCAGGCGTTCGACATGCGGCGGTACGTCAAGGGCCTGCTCGACGAGGGCAGCTTCTTCGAGATCCAGGCCCTCTGGGCCAAGGAGCTGACCATCGGCTTCGGCCGGCTGAACGGCGAGGTCGTCGGCGTGGTCGGCAACAACTCGATGTTCAAGGGCGGGGTGCTCTTCGTCGACTCGGCCGACAAGGCGACCCGTTTCGTGCAGCTCTGCGACGCGTTCAACGTGCCGCTGCTGTTCCTCAGTGACGTGCCCGGGTTCATGGTCGGCAGCGCGGTGGAGAAGCAGGGCATCATCCGGCACGGCGCGAAGATGATCACCGCGATCTCCGAGGCGACCGTACCCAAGATCTGCGTGGTGGTCCGCAAGGCATACGGTGCCGGCCTCTACGCCATGGCCGGGCCGGGCTTCGAGCCGGACGCCACCATCGCCCTGCCCACCGCGAAGATCGCCGTGATGGGTGCGGAGGCCGCGGTGAACGCCGTGTACGCCAACAAGATCGCGGCGATCGAGGACGAGGCCGAGCGGGCCGCGTTCGTCGCCGCCCGGCGCGAGGAGTACGAGCAGGACATCGACGTGGTACGACTCGCCAGTGAACTGGTGGTCGACGCGATCGTTGAGCCACAGGAGCTGCGCACCGAACTGGTACGCCGGTTCGCCGCCGCGCGTAGCAAGCAGCGGCACTTCTCCCGGCGACGGCACGGCGTCACCCCGGTCTGAGTCGCCCGTCCGGCACCAGCACGTACCCGTCCCGGCGTCACGAGCGCCCGACGGACCGTCCACACAGGAGGAAACCCGATGGACTTCCGGCTCACCGAGGAGCACGAGGCGCTTCGCGACAGCGTGCGGGACTTCGCCCGCGAGGTGGTCGCCCCGGTCATCGCCGAGCACTACGAGCAGCACACCTTCCCGTACGAGGTCATTCGCCAGATGGGCAAGATGGGCCTGTTCGGCTTGCCCTTCCCCGAGGAGCACGGCGGCATGGGCGGGGACTACTTCGCCCTCTGCCTGGCCCTGGAGGAGTTGGCCCGGGTGGACTCCAGCGTGGCGATCACCCTGGAGGCGGCGGTGTCGCTGGGTGCGATGCCGATCTACCGGTTCGGCACCGAGGAGCAGCAGGCCCGGTGGCTGCCGAAGCTGCTCAGCGGCGAGGCGCTGGCCGGATTCGGGCTCACCGAGCCGGGCACCGGCTCGGACGCCGGGGGCACCGAGACCCGGGCGGTGCTGGACGGAGACGAGTGGGTCATCAACGGCTCGAAGGCGTTCATCACGAACTCGGGTACGGACATCACCGCCCTCGTCACCGTCACCGCCGTCACCGGCACCCGGCCGGACGGCTCGAAGGAACTGTCCACGATCATCGTGCCGAGCGGTACGCCCGGCTTCACCGTCGCGCCCGGCTACTCCAAGGTCGGCTGGACCGCCTCGGACACGCACGAGTTGACCTTCGACGACTGCCGGGTGCCGGCGGAGAACCTGCTCGGCGAGCGCGGGCGGGGCTTCGCCCAGTTCCTGCGCATTCTCGACGAGGGGCGGATCGCCATTGCCGCGTTGGCCGTGGGCCTCGCCCAGGGCTGCGTCGACGAGTCGATCAAGTACGCGAAGGAGCGGCACGCCTTCGGTCGGCCGATCGGCAACTACCAGGCGATCCAGTTCAAGATCGCCGACATGGAGATGAAGGCGTACACCGCGCGGCTCGCCTACTACGACGCCGCTGCCCGGATGCTGGCCGGCGAGCCGTTCAAGCGGCAGGCGGCGATCGCCAAGCTGCACGCGAGCACGATCGCGGTGGACAACGCGCGCGAGGCGACTCAGATCCACGGTGGCTACGGCTTCATGAACGAGTACCCGGTGGCCCGGTTCTGGCGGGACTCCAAGATCCTGGAGATCGGTGAGGGCACCTCCGAGGTGCAGCGCATGATCATCGCGCGTGACCTGGGGATGTAGTCAGGTTTCGGCACGGGATCGTCGGGTGGCCGACGATCCCGTGTCCAATGTCGGTCCTGGCCCGTATTGTCCCTGCGCATGGCTCCCGGTCATGATCGTCAATCCATCCCGTCGCACGCCGCCTTAGCGGAGCTGTTGCGGGCGCATCGGCTGGCTGCCGGGGCGACCCAGGCTGAGCTGGCAGCCCGCGCCGGTATCGGGGTGCGGACGGTCCGTGACCTGGAACGTGCGCGTTCCACCCGGCCGCAGCGCACCACTGTCGAACTGCTCGCCAAGGCGCTCGGACTGACCGGCCCCGACCGGGCGGCCTTCCTCGCCGCCGCCCGGGGCACCGGCCCGACGACCCCACCGCCTGCGACCGGCACGCCATTGGGTTTGCCGCCCGCGCCGGAACTCATCGGGCGGGAGCGCGACCTAACCGAACTGGCCACCCTGTTGAGCGAGTCGCGCGGCCCCCGGGTGGTGAGCCTGGTGGGGCTGGCCGGCGTCGGCAAGACGGCACTGGCGTTGGCGGCGGTCCACGCCGCCGCACCCGCCCATGCCGGCGGTGTCGCGGGTGTCCTGATCGGAGCCGGATCGGACGCGGCCGACGTGCTCGCCGCCGCACTGACCGTCTTCGGCGTCGCCCGGGACACCGAGTTGGCCGCACGGCTCGGTGACCGGCCGGCGCTACTGCTGGTGGACGCCGTGGAGCGGGCGCCCGACCCGGTGGCCGGCACCCTGCGACGGCTGGTCGACGCGGTACCGTCGCTGCGGGTGGTGGTCACCGGTCGGCATCCGGTCGGGTTGCCCGGTGAGTGGGTGCGTCCCGTCTCGCCGTTGGAGGTGCCACCACCGGGAGCCACCGATCCGGCGACGCTCGCCCGCTGTCCGGCGGTCACCCTGTTCCTCTCGCGGCTGGCGCAGGTCCGGCGGGAACCGCCGACCGACGCCGAGTTGCCGGCGTTGGCCGCACTGGTGCGTCGGCTGGGTGGGCTGCCGCTGGCCATCGAACTGATGGCGGCACGCGGTCGGCTGCTCGACCTGACCGAACTTCTCGACCGGTACGGCGACCGGGTGCTGGACCTGGACACCTCGGCCGCCACGCACAGCGGGTGGGAGACGCGGCCCCGGGGCGACGAGCCCCGCACCGCAGTGGCGGAGACGCTCCGCGACGCGGTGGCCACGAGTTACCGGCTGCTCGCCGACGAGGAGCGGGCGGCGCTGCGCCACCTCGCCGCCTTCGGCAACAGGTGGTCGGTCGAGATGGCCGAGGAGATGCTCGCCGGCACCGGCGTCGACCCGGTGCCGCTGCTGAACCGCTTCCTCGATCTCGGGCTGCTGAGCGTACGAGGTGGCGGCTCGTTCCGGTTCCGACTCGTCGACGCCGTCCGGGACTACGCGGTCGAGCAGGCTTCCGGCGCCGGTGAGTCGATGATGATCCGACGCCGACACGCGCGGCTGGTGACCCGACTGGTGGAGCGGACCGCAGCGGGGATGACCGGTGCCGGTGCCGTTGCGGCGGCACACCGCCTCGACGAGGTCACCGGCGACATCAGTTCGGCACTGGCGTACGCGGCGGTCGACGACCCGCTGACCGCGTTGCGCCTCGCGGTGAGTCTGCCCCGGTGGTGGCGGTTACGCGGGCGGGACGTGGTCGGGCGGCAGTGGCTGCTGCGTCTGCTGGCCGATCCGCGTACCGCCGATGCCGACCGGGCCCTGCGGGCGCGGGCCTCGGTCGGGGTGGCGATGCTCGCCGGGGAGCACGGTGCGGCGGCGATGGAACTGCCGACGGCCCGTGCGGCGCTGGCGGAGTTCCGTCGGCTCGGTGACGTGTCGGGCGAGTTGGAGGCGCGTACGGTGCTGGGCGTCCTGCTGGCCGCCACCGGTCGGCCCGGCCTGGCGCGGGAGCAGTCGGAGGCGGTGCTGGCCCTGGCCACCGAGCACGGCCTGACCCGCCAGATGGCAGTCGCACAACACCAGTTGGCGTGGCACGAGATCAGACTCGGTGAGCTGGCCACGGCACGCCGTCGGCTGGCCGTGGTGGACCGGCTCGGTGGGCAGTGTGCCGAGCAGCGACTGCGGGTGCTGGCCCGGGGCACCGTCGCGGAGGTGCTCCGCCTGGAGGGCCGGTACGCCGAGGCGGTGGACGAGGCCAGGCGGGTGTTGGCGGCCTTCGGCGAGTTGGGCACTCCGCGTAGTCGGCGGCGGGTGTTGGGGACGCTGGGTCTGGCGCTCGCCCAGGACGGGCGGGCGGCCGAAGCCGAGCAGGTGCTCGCCGAGCTGCGTCCGCTCGACGGCACCGGGGCGCTGATCGAGGGCCACCTGGCGCTGCATCGTGGGGACCGGGAGGCCGCGGCGGAGTGGTTCGCGGCGGCGGCGGAGCCGGACGAGGCCGGTCGGGACCGACGGACGGTGGTGGAGGCTCTGGTGGGTCTGGCGGCGAGCACCTCCGACGCGGCGGTCGCCGATCGGGTGGAACTGGCCTGCCGCCAGGGTGGCATCCGGCTGCTGAAACACGAGGAGGAACTGCTCCACGCGGTGCCGGTGACGCGGAACGCCTAGGGTGGCCAGGCGGTCGGTGATCCCGACGCCAGCGGGTGTCGGTGGCGGGGACGGGGGCGGCGCGGACGAGGAAGCCCCCTTGTTGCCACCCCTCGCTCATCGCCCGCGCCGGTGCCCCCGCTGCCCCCCGCCGGTGCGACATTAGCGAGGAGCAGTGAGGCCAGATGTCGGGTTTGACGGCCTATCGCCTATTGATCCTTTGGTTCTGCCGGTCATTCTGCCGGTGATGTCACCCTTGGCTGTCGGCGCGAACACCGAGGGTTCGCATGGCGGCCGAGATGTCGTACGGCATCGCGGGTATCGCTCATCTCCCCTCGTCGCACTCGGTCGACGTCTCGTCGTTGCCACTGCCGGCGGTCGCGCAGGGGTGCACGGCGTCGCGTACCCGGCGCAGTCCGCTGAGCAGCGCGTCGAGTGCGGCTGGGTCGAGTTGCCCGGTGAACCAGTCCTCGATGAGCTGCAGGTGTCCGGGCAGGCTCTCGTCGAGGCGGCGCAGTCCTGCGGGCGTCACGACCGCGTACGAACTGCGTCGGTCAGAGGGGCAGGCGCGGCGAGTGATCAACCCGTCGCGTTCCATCCGGTCCACCACGCGGGTCACGCCGCTGGTGGACAGTGAGGTCTGGGCGGCGAGATCCGTCATCCGCAGCTGGTTCGCGGGTGAGCGGGTGAGTCTGGTCAGCACCTCGAACTCGACCGGTGACAGACCGTGCTCCTCCAGTTGCGCGGCGAATCGCGCGGCCAGCCCGGCGTGTACCTCGAAGAGCAGGCCAACCGCCGTGATTCGAGGATCTTCGAAGGCGTTCGCGTTCACAGGTACATCGTACCAATCCTTGACAGCTGGAATATTGCCGAAGGTATAGTTGTTGAAGCAGCTGTTGTGCTACTCAACAATATCTTCCCGGAGGGCAGTTTCTCATGACCAGCAGCACCGACCCGGTTACCCGCGAGTGGAACGGCCTCACGATCCCCGCAGCCGGCACCTACCTGCTGGACGCGGCGCACAAGCGAGTCGGCTTCGTCGCCCGACACATGATGGTAAGTAAGGTCCGCGGCGACTTCGCCGACGCGAGCGCCACCATCACGATCGCCGAGGAGCCGCTGGAGTCTACGGTCTCCGCCACCATCCAGGCCGCGAGCATCAACACCGCCCAGGCGGACCGGGACGCGCACCTGCGCAGCCCGGAGTTCCTCGACGTGGAGAAGTTCGCCACGCTGGAGTACCGCAGCACCGGTGTGAAGTCCCACGAGGGCAACGAGTTCGTCCTGGCCGGTGAGCTGACCATCAAGGACGTGACCCGCCCGGTCGACCTCAAGGTCGAGTTCGAGGGCGTCGGCCGCAGCCCCTTCGGTCAGGACATCTTCGGCTTCTCGGCGAGCACCGAGATCGACCGGGAGGAGTTCGGCCTGACCTGGAACGTCGCCCTGGAGTCGGGTGGCGTCCTGGTCGGCAAGAAGATCAAGATCGAGATCGAGGGCGAGGCGATTCGCCAGTCCTGACCCGCATACCCCGACAGGCCCGCGCCCGCACCGCGCGGGCCTGTCGGCTGTCCGGGTACGGCTCCTCGTCCCGGCCGCTCGCAGGTGCGAATTGTCACAACCTGTTCTTCGACGAATACCGAGGGCCCGACGAGGCGGCTGGGTAGGTAGTCGGGCGGGAGTGATCGACCTGGTCCGTGTCGGTGCCATCGGCCTCAACGGCGAGGCGGGCGGCGGCAATAGACCGGCCTTCGGGGTGGCCTGGCTCGACGTTTCCAGCGAGTATGGTTCACAGTGCGCTCCGAAGCGGCACCGTTTCGTGGGCGTCGCGCGCCGGGAGGAAACATGGGCAGGGACGTCGATCGAGCCGCCTTCTCCCGTGAGGATCGGATTCGGTACCGGCAGAAGGTCCGTCGCTGCCTGGACGTGTTCGCGCTGATGCTCGACGACTTCGGCTTCGACGCCGACCGGCCGATGACCGGTCTGGAGATCGAGCTGAACCTGGTCGACCCGGCGGCCGAACCAGCCATGCGCAACGAGGAGATCCTCGCCGCGATCGCCGACCCGTTGTTCCAGACCGAGCTGGGGCAGTTCAACCTGGAACTCAACGCCAACCCCCGGCTGATCTCCGGTAACGGGTTCGCGGACTACGAACGCGACCTGTGCGCCAGCCTCAACCGCGCCAACGAGCGGGCCGCGCGGTCGGACACCCGGATCGTCCTGGTCGGCATCCTGCCCACGTTGAACGAGCGACACCTGGTGGCGGACAACCTCTCCACCAACGAGCGGTACCGGGTGCTGAACGACCAGATCGTCGGGGCCCGGGGCGAGGACATCGAACTCGACATCCGAGGCGTCGAGCGACTGCGTACGCACAACGACTCGATCGCGCCGGAGGCGGCCTGCACCAGCCTCCAGTTCCACCTCCAGGTGGCACCGGACAGCTTCGCCGACTACTGGAACGCCTCGCAGGCGATCGCCGCCGCCCAGGTGGCGGTGGGTGCCAACTCGCCCTTCCTGTACGACCGCCAGCTCTGGTCGGAGACCCGAATCGCCCTGTTCGAACAGGCCACCGACACCCGGCCGGACGAGTTGAAGACCCAGGGCGTACGGCCTCGGGTCTGGTTCGGTGAGCGGTGGATCACCTCGATCTTCGACCTCTTCGAGGAGAACGTCCGCTACTTCCCGCCACTGCTGCCGATCTGCGAGAGCGAGGACCCGGTGGAGGTCCTGCACGCCGGTGGCGTACCCGAACTGGCCGAGCTGCGACTGCACAACGGCACCGTCTACCGGTGGAACCGACCCGTGTACGACATCATGGACGGTCGCCCGCACCTGCGGGTGGAGAACCGGGTGCTGCCGGCCGGACCGACCGTGGTCGACATGTTGGCCAACGCGGCCTTCTACTTCGGGCTGGTCCGGGGCATGGCCGAGGCCGATCGGCCGATCTGGAGCCAGCTCACCTTCAGCTCCGCCGAGGAGAACTTCCACGCGGCTGCCCGCCGCGGCATGGACGCGGTCCTGCACTGGCCCCGGCTGGGCGATGTTCCGGTGACCACGTTGGTGCTCGACACGCTGTTGCCGATCGCCGCGGCCGGTCTCGACGGCTTCGGCGTCGCCCCGGCCGACCGGGACCGGCTGCTCGGCATCATCGAGCAACGCTGTCGTACCGGCCGCAACGGTGCGGTCTGGCAGACCACCACGGTGTGGGCCGCCGAGCGGCAACTGGGTCTGGATCGCCGGGCCGCCCTGCACCACATGCTCCAGCGTTACGCGGAGCTGCAGTACACCAACGAACCGGTGCACACCTGGCCGCTCGACTGAGCAGCCGTGCCGGGCCCGTCCCGAAGTCACCTTTCGCGGCGGTGATTAGCGGCCCCGGCGCTGTTGCCGGCCGCGACCCCCGCCACTGCCCTGGGGCGTCGTGTCGTCGCCGGAGGGCGACGGGTCGCTCTCCGTGCCCGCCTCCACCGGACTCGGCTTCGTCGTCGAGGACTTCGGTGCGGGCGACTTCTTCGATGCGGATGACCTGGCTGCTCCCGGTTCGGCCGGTGCCAACTTGGATGTGCCGGAGGTTGGTGCGGGCTTGGACGCGGCGGGCGTCGGTGCGGGCTTGGACGCGGCGGGCGTCGGTGCGGCGTCCGTCCGGGGCTCGGTCACCTCGCCGGCTGTCGTCCCGGCCCGGGGTCGGGTACCCGGCTCGGAACGGTCGGTGTCCGGATCGGACGCCTCGGTGAGGCGGTCGGTGTCCCCGACCCGTTGCCGGGGCAGCACCGGAGCGGCGCCGGGACTGCTCGACCGGCTCTGCGCGAGCCGGGCAGACCGTTGGGCGAGCGCCGCCAGCAGGACCGACCCGCCGATGCCGACGATCACCGCGTACGGGGCGATGAGGTGGGCGGACACCTGCTCCGGGCTGATCGCCGTGAGCCTCGGCACGGCGAGGAAGTACGCGATGGCCACCAGCAGCGGTCCGGCGGCACCCGAGGCGGTGGCACCGACCCGCCGGTCGGCCGTGCGTACTCCGCTGCGAGCGGCCAGTGCGCCGATGATCAGCGCCGAACCGAGCGACAGCACCGCACCGGGCCAGTAGAAGTAGTCCCGGATCCAGAACTGGTCGCTGCCGGAGCTGAGTTGCCAGATGCCGAGCTGTGCGGTGGTCAGCCCACGACCGGCGATCACCGAGTCGACGACGGCGATGACCGCGAGCAGCCAGAGCCAGCCAGCGGTGGCGATGACGTTGGTGGCGGCGGCGCGGCACCGCAGCGTCCAGACCGCCACGAGCGTCCCGACCAGCACGCCGACCGCTGCGTACCCGGCGGCCATGTCCCGGGGAGACGGGGTGTCCGGCACCACCGCGACCCGGGCCGGTACGGCGACCAGCAACACCGTGATCAGTGCGCCGAGCCCGGCGGCCACGGCCAGGGCGATCCCCCACAGCCCGCCACCGGCCGGCTTGACGATGGCGGCGGGCGGTTCACCGGCGGGCGGGACCGGCGCATCGGACGCCGCTGATTCGTCGACCACGGCGTCGGGCGGGGACGCGGCCTGACGGCGGTCGTGCAGCCGTTGCGCGCAGACCGCACCGAAGATGGTCGAGGTGGCAGCGATCCAGGTGGCCCAGATCAGGCTGGCCACCCAGGCCGCCGTACCGACGGTCGCCTCGTCGGGTGCCCAGTTGAGAATGCCCAAGCCGTACCCGAAGCCCAGTTGGGCGGCCCCGGCACCGGCTGCCACGCCGCACGCGGTGGCGATCGATCCTCCCCAGCCCTGTCTGGCCATGCCGGGCAGCGTAACGTCCTGTGGTCGGTGCGGCGAGTTGTGCGCGGGCATCGACCGGCAACGGTTACGGACAGTGCTTGGCCCGGATCGCTACGGTCGCGGGTTATGAGGTGGTGGGCGGGATGACGGACGGGACCACGGGTGGGCGGCCGGGACGCGGTGACACCGGCCCGGATCGGACGAAACTGATCATCACTGGTGGGGCCGCTGCCGTACTGCTCGCCATCATCGGTGGGACCGGCGGGTGGATGCTCGCCGGCGATCACGCGCGGCAGGACAAGGTGGCATCCGATGCCATCGACGCCCCCACCCCTACCCCCGCCGTTCGCAGCTCGCCACCACGGGAGCGGCCCAAGCCGACCGTCTCGGCTTCGCCGAGTAGCAGCCCCAGCCAGTCGCAGCCGAGCGGACTCACCGTCCCGGACCTGGTCGGCCTGGACTTCGAAGAGGCCCGGGACGAACTGCGGAAGCTGGGCCTGGGCTGGCAGCTCATCTTCGGCAGCGGTGACAGTTCCAGCGTACGCAGCACCGACCCGGCCCCGGGCACGCCGGTGCGACGCGGTGTCACCGTCAAGGTCAACGTGGCTGGGGCGGCCCCACCGAACGAGGTGCCGGACCTCGTCGGTGAGGCGTGCAACGAGGCGGGAGCCGAACTCGTCGAGGACGGCTTCTCCCCCCGCTATCCCAACGGCCGCTCCGGCACGGTCACCAGGCAGCAACCGGTGAGCGGAACGGTCGGCAGGTGGAACGACGTGGTCCAGCTCTGGTGCGGCGCGCCGCAGAGCGAGGAGGACAGCGCTCCGGCCCCGTGACGCGGACCCGACACGCTGATGCCGACCGATGACCGGCGGAACCGCTAGGTTGGCCGTCAGGGGCCTGTTGCCCGCCCGACCGGCGGAAAGGACGTGCCATGAGCGACGACCGCCAGGAGCCGACCGACGGGCAGCCGGACGACCGGACCCGCCCGATCCCCTCGGACAGTCCAGACGAGACCGCGCCGTTGGGGCGTACGCCCGACGAGTCGGCGCGGGCGGCGGACGAGACCGCGCCGCTGGGGCGTACCGCTGACGAGACCGCACCGCCGGACCGGGCGACCGACGGGCCGACGCCGCCCCCCGACGCCACCGCGCCGCTGCCACCGACCCAGCGTTCGGCGGCCTGGTCCGGTCGGGCGGAGGTGCCCTCGGTACGGCCGGGAGCGGACCAGGAACTGACCGGCGACTGGTACGCCGACGAGCAGCCCGGCCGAGCGTGGTGGCTACCGATCCTCTGGGGCATTCTGCTGTTGCTCCTGCTCGCCCTGATCGGAGGCGGTTTCTGGCTGGCGAGCCAGGGCCTGCTCGACGACGACGGGCCGGCCTCGGAGTCGCCATCGCCGACCACCCAGGCCACACCGACGACGGCATCGGCCTCGCCGACCACCGCGTCCCCGTCGGCGTCATCACCGCCGCCGACGAGCGCCGCCCCGGCGCTGGTGCCGGTACCGCCGCTGGTCGGGTTGCCGGAGGCTGCCGCGCGGGCGGCGTTGGACGGGCTCGATCTCGACTATCGGGTGGAGTACCGCCCGTCGGATCAGACGCCGGGAACCGTCGTCTCCACCGACCCGGGGGCCGGGGAACTGGTGGAGCCGGGTGACGAGGTGCTGCTGGTGGTCGCCACGGCCAGTCCGAGTCCGTCGCCGACGACGGATGAGCCGACGCCGGACGAGCCGACGACCGAGCCGTCCGTCACGACGAGCCCCACCCCGTGATCGCTGGCGTCACACATGCGGCGTCTGGTGCCCACCAGTCCGAGACCGGCGAGGGAGATCGCCAGTCCGAACACTCCGGACCAGAAGAGTGAGCGGCGCAGTTCCTCCCGGCGGTGCTCATCCGTGGCCTGGGCGGGCGCGCCCTGGTCGGTGCGGTAGGTGGACTGCCCGGAGCCGCCGTTCGGGTCCGCCGGTGCGTCGACCGACCGCTCGTAGCGGCCGTCGTACGCGTAGGTGTCCCATACCTCCCCGGCCGGTGCGTCGGGCTCGACCGGTTCGCTCTCCACGACGGTGATCTCCGGGGCCGGTACGGGCTCGGCCAGCCGGGTGGACGACAGGGCGGGATCGCGGCCCAGCACCACCAGGGTGACGGCACCGAGCAGCACCAGGAGCCCGAGGGTGTAGGCGATACGGGACCGGTGAGGCTCCCGCGCGGACATATTGACCATGGCCATCCCAGATTCGGGGTCCGGGAGGCGCGGGGTGGAGACATGCCGGGGTGGGCACACCGATTCTATGTCGGCGGCACGCCCCCCGAATCCTTTTCACCTCGAACGAAGGCGGCGTGTGGCGGACCGCCGGGATCGCCGGCCCGCCCCGCCGACCAACTGGGCGGTCGCGCTGCTCAGCGCACCCGAACCGGAGTCCGTACGGTCGGTCGGCGTGCCGTACGCACCGTGTGTGGACGCGGCTGCGGAGCGGCCTGGACCTGCCGTAGCCCGGCCCGCTGGACGAAGATCGAGCGACGGTCGACCGCGTCCCCCGCCGCGTTCAACTCGTAGCCTTCGAGCCAGAGCCAGCCGTCGTAGGTGGGCCGGTCGAGCACCCGGATGACCCGGAACAGGATGGGTTTGCGGAACTGGACACTCGCCGCGCGAGTCACGTGCAGTACGTCACCGGAGCGGGGAAGCACATGGGCTCCTGGAAAGTCGGCCGGCGGGGAAGGGGCCGGCGAAGGACGATGGGGGGGTTGTCGCCGGGCTCCGGCGTCGAGATCGTGTCTCGGGGACCGGGGTCGGCTGGCTCGACCGTCGGTGTGGGGCCGCTGGTGGGAGGCTCCGACGCGATCGGTCGGCTGATCAGGAGGTGTCGCCGTGGCTGTCGCCGACAGGGTTGGGCGAGTGGCTCCCGATCCCGAGGGCCGTGTTGGCAGCTGACGGCCGGGAACGCCGATGACCCACCGCTCCACAAGCTTGATCACTCGTGGAGACGGATCGGAGACGGTCAGTAACCCGGGCCATAGGGACAGAGTGCATGAGGAGCGTGCGTCATGCAAGTTGCACGTCGACTTTTGCCGATACGTGAGCGGCTCGCGCGAAACGGCGCTTGAACGCGTTGGCACCCGGGCGGCACACTGAGAGCCGGCTTCGCCGCCGCGGCCGGCCGAGGACCGGCACCACCCACGCCGCGAACCCTCGCCGGGGAGGATCGCGCCACGGGCGAGTGGTGACAGGGGCGCGTCGAAGCGGAGAGGTGACACGGTGAGCGAGCGGCGCAGCCCGACCATCCGGCGGCGCCGGCTCGGCGCGGAGTTGCGCCGCCAGCGCGAGTCCGCCGGGATCACCATCGAGGCGGTGGCGGAGCAACTGGAATGCTCGGCCTCCAAGATCTCGCGCATCGAGACCGGCCACACCACGGCGACTCCCCGCGACGTTCGGGACATGCTCCGGATCTACGGAGTGGTCGGGGCGGAGAGCGACGAGCTGGTGCAGATCGCCCGTGAGGCGCGGCAGAAGGGCTGGTGGCACCCGTACAGCACGGTGCTGGTCGGGGCGTACGTGGGCCTGGAGGCGGCGGCCAGTTCGATCCGGGCGTACGAGCAGCAGGTGGTGCCGGGGCTGCTGGAGACCGAGGACTACGCCAGCGCCATGATCCGCGCGGCCCGCCCCGATTTCAGCGCTGATCAGGTGCAGCAACGGGTGCGTGTCCGACTCGGTCGTCAGTCGTTGTTGTCCCAGGACGATCCGGTCGATCTTTGGGTGGTGCTCGATGAGGCGGTGTTGAGCCGTCCGGTGGGCGGGGATGCGGTCATGCGTGACCAGCTCCTGCGGTTGGTGGAGGTGGCCCAGCTGCCGAACGTGACGCTTCAGGTCCTGCCGTTCGAGGTGGGGGCGCACGCCGGCATGGACGGCACCTTCACGATCCTCAGCTTCCCCGAACCCGGTGATCCGGATGTCGTGTACGCGGAGAACGCCACGGGTGGGCTCTTCCTGGAGAAGAGCGACGAACTACAGAAGTACAGCTTCATCTTCGATCACATTCGAGCAGCGGCCAAGCGTCCGGAGGAGTCTGTCGAGTACATCGCGAGACTGGCAGAGGAGCCGTTGTGGAAGTGGCGACGCAAGGATTCTCCGTGAACCTGGCGCAGGCGACATGGTTCAAGAGCTCGAAGAGCGGGCCGAACTGTGACAACTGCGTCGAGGTGGCGTACGTGACCGGGGCGGTCGGCGTCCGGGACTCGAAGGACAAGGCCGGACCGGCCCTGGTCTTCGCGCCGGGCAACTGGCACGCTTTCGTCGCCAGCACCAGGGACGGCGCGTTTCCCGGGCCTGACGCCCAGGGACGGTGACGACGGATCCCCGTTCGGCCACTGGCCGAACGGGGATCCTGCTGTTGTCGGCCGAATCGCGTGGCCTGTCCCCCAGGGGTGCTCCGCCCGGCTGCCGTCGCTACATCGTGCCCGTCTCGTTGTACCTCTCGGTACGCGCTGGTCGACATCCCCCCGGCAGGGCGGGTAACCGAGCGAGGCAGGCGAGACGGATGACGAGTATCGGTTCGGAAAACCTCACCAACGGGCCGGGGAAGCCGGAACGGTTTGGCGGGAAGTATCGCGGGGCTCGGCGGGACACCGTACTGACCGAGGTGGTCTCGACGGAGACCGAGCACACGGGCCGGGAGACCCAGGCCGCGACGGAACAGTCGCCGCCACTCACCCTGCCGTCGTTGGACCCGAACCCGCTCACCGAGCCGTCCTTCCCGGCTGGCGGCTGGTCGGCGGCGGACGACGGATCCCTCGTGGACCACCCACTGCTACGCGGTCTGTTGATGGAATTGCCACCGAAGGGCAGCGTACCGCCGCCCGGGTGGCTCGACCGCTGGTTCGAGGCGACCAGGGCGATCCTGGAGCTGCTATATGTGCAGGGCGCGAGCCGGGCGCGGTGACGACACCCGCTCGGGCATGGCCCGCTCGGCCAGCCGGTTGTGACGCAACGCGTGTCGTACGCCGATCGCCGCGACGACCAGCGCCGCGACGGTGATCACCGGCCCGGTCGCCGCCGGGCCGAGGAACTGGCCGGCACCGCCCGCCGTGGCCACAGCCGGCAGTAGCGCCAGCCCGGTCACCTGCAACGGCAGTCCCACCAGCGGGTGCGCGGCGGCGGCGCGCAGTCCGTGCGGGGCGGGCGTTCCGGAGGCGACGGCCAGCGTGCCGGCTCCGGCCCACAGCCGGCGTAGCCGCCGCACCGTGCTGACCGCCACCAGCAGGGCGGGGACGGCAGCCAGCGCCAGCCCGTCGGCGGCCCGGTCGGCGAGCGTCGGGCCGACGGTGGTCAGCCCGGCGACCGGCAGAGCCACCAGCAGACCGAGCCCGGCCAGCGTCAGTACGAGCAGCCAGCCGGTGCGCTGGCGCAGCTCGCGAGCGTGGTTCAGGCGAGGGAGCCCCTCTGCGAGATAGCCAGCAGCCCACCAGACGGCGGCGACCGGAAGCAGGAGGGCGAGATGGCTCTGCATGCCCATCAGCCTTGCCCGATTTCCGGCCCGCCGAATCCGGGCCCACCCCCCGTTCGCCCCTGGACCGCCCCCGTAGGGGGAACCATCTCGTCGATGTTATGAGGGATCCGACATGTTTAACTGTCCGCGCACATCCAACTACCCTCACCGTGATCGGCATTCATCGATCAATCTGTCACGAGCAGATGGACGGTCGATGCCGGTCGGAGGGAGGTAGGAAGATGGCTCTTCCACAAAGGTCCGTGTTCGTCGGGCTGGCCGCGCTGGCCATGGTGGCGGCGGCTACGCCGGCCATGGCGGCCGAGCCGGTCGGCACCATCCGAAGCGCCGGCGGCGCGACCGCCGTCGAAAACAGCTACATCGTCGTGTTCAAGGACAGCGAGGTCAGCCGTAGCGCCGTCGGCTCCTCCGTGGACCGGCTGCTGCGCCGGCACGGCGGCGAGACCGCCCGGACCTACAGCGCGGCCGTCCGGGGCGCCGAGCTGCGCGTCAGCGCGCGGGCCGCAGCGCGGATCGCGGCGGACCCCGCCGTCGCGTACGTCGAACAGAACCACGTCGTATCCATCGCGGGCACCCAGACGAACCCCCCGTCCTGGGGCCTGGACCGAATCGACCAGCGGAACCTGCCGCTCAACAACTCGTACACCTACCCCAACACGGCCACCAACGTGACCTCGTACGTCATCGACACCGGCATCCGGACCACGCACTCGGACTTCGGCGGTCGGGCGATCTGGGGCACCAACACGGTCGACACCAACAACACCGACTGCAACGGTCACGGCACGCACGTGGCGGGCACGGTCGGTGGCTCGGCGTACGGCGTGGCCAAGGCGACCCGCCTGGTGGCGGTCAAGGTGCTCAACTGCTCCGGCAGCGGCACCAACGCCGGTGTCATCGCCGGCGTCGACTGGGTCACCGCCAACGCGGTGAAGCCGGCCGTCGCCAACATGAGCCTGGGCGGCGGGGCGAACACCGCCCTCGACAACGCAATCATCAACTCGATCAACTCCGGCATCACGTACGCGGTGGCCGCCGGTAACGGCAACTCCCTCGGCCAGCGGCAGAACGCCTGCAACTACTCGCCGGCCCGCGCCGAACCGGCGATCACCGTTGGTGCCACCCAGAGCAACGACGCTGCCGCGAGCTTCTCCAACTACGGCACCTGTGTGGACATCCTCGCCCCCGGCGTGGGCATCACCTCGGCCTGGCACTCCAACGACACCGCGACGAACACCATCAGCGGCACCTCGATGGCTTCGCCGCACGTCGCCGGGGCGGCGGCCCTGGTGCTGTCGGCCAACCCGACGTGGAGCCCGCAGCAGGTCCGCGACTACCTGGTCAACAACGCCACCCCGAACGTGATCTCGAACGTGGGCACCGGTACCCCGAACCTGCTGCTCTACGTGGTCAACGGCGACACCCCGCCGCCGGTCAACGACTTCTCGGTCTCGGTGTCGCCGACCTCCGGCTCCACCGCGCCGGGCGGTTCGGTGACCACGACGGTGGCCACCGCCACCACCAACGGGTCGGCCCAGTCGGTCAGCCTCTCGGCCAGTGGTCTGCCGTCCGGAGCGACCGCCTCGTTCAGCCCGGCCACCGTCACCTCCGGCGGGTCGTCCACGCTGACCATCAGCACCTCGGCCAGCACCCCGGCCGGCACGTACTCGGTGACCGTCACCGGTACCGCGGCCTCCGGCTCGAAGAGCGCGACGTACTCGCTGACGGTGACCGGCGGCAGTGGCGGTGGCTGCTCCGGGACCAACGGCACCGACGTGGCGATCCCGGACGCCGGCTCGGCGGTGACCAGCTCGATCACGATCTCCGGCTGCAACCGGAACGCCTCGTCCTCCTCGAAGGTCGCGGTGAACATCGTGCACACCTACCGTGGCGACCTGGTCATCGACCTGCTCGCCCCGGATGGCTCGTCCTACCGCCTGAAGAGCAACAACATCCTCGACTGGAGCCCCAACGTCAACACCACCTACACGGTGAACCTGTCCAGCGAGGCGGCGAACGGCACCTGGCGTCTCCAGGTGCGCGACGTCTACGGCGGTGACACCGGCTACATCAACACCTGGACGTTGACCCTCTGACGTCCGGACAGCGACGAACGGGCCCCGGCACAGCGCCGGGGCCCGTTTCGCCGGGTCAGGTCAGACCGCGAACTCGGTCGGGCGCTCGGTGGCCGGCGCGGGCGGCCGGGCCTTCCACAGCCCGGTCTTCTGCGCCAACAGCCGGCCCAGGTACGCGGGGTTCAGGATCACGTAGCGCCGCCACAGTCGCTTGGGCTCCAGGCCGAGGCGCCAGAACCACTCCAACCCGGCGCGCTGCATCCATGGCGGCGGCTGGCGCAGCAGCCCGGCGTGATAGTCGAAGGCCGCGCCGACCGCCATCATCGGCATGTCCAACAGCGGGCGCATCGCGTACGTGAAGATCTCCTGCCGGGGGCAGCCGAGCCCGACCAGGACCAGTCGAGCCCCGCTGGCCTTGATCCGTTCGGCGATGTCGGCGTCCTCGCCCGGCTGCACGCTACGGAACTTGGACGCCTCCACTCCGGCGATCTTCAGCGCCGGGAACATCCGCTCCAGCTCCGGGATCAGCCGGGCGAGCGTCTCCTCGGTCGAGCCGTACAGGTAGACCGGGAGCCCTTCGTCGGCGAAGCGGGAGAGTACGTGCAGGGTCAGCGTCGGACCGTAGACGCGATCGGTGAGCCCGGCACCGTGGAGCAGGTTCAGCGCCCAGCGCACCGGCTGACCGTCCGGGGTCACCACGTCGAAGGAGTTGAGCCGGGCGTTGTGCGCCGGGTCCAGCACGCCGGTCATCACGCCGTGCACGGCCAGCGCGGTCAGCGCCAGCGGTCGACGCTCCTGGGCGGCGGCCACGACCCGTTCGGTGGCCTCGGCGTAGGTGGTCGCGTCGACCAGGACGCCGAGCACGTTCTTCTTGGTCATGCCCCCGGCACCCACTTGTCCACGTTGGCCTCGTAGATCTCTCGCATGATCATCGGTACGTCGTACACCTGCTTCCAGTCCGGGTAGTCGGCCTGGAACGCCTCGTTGGAGCCGATCCACCACTTGTGGTCGCCGATCCGGTTGGCCTCGACGTACTCGGTGATCATTTCCTGGCCGGTGATCTGCTCGGCCAGCGCGAACGCCTCCCGGTTCGAGGTGTTCGAGTGCCGACCGCCGCCGAGGTTGTAGACAGCGGCCGAGCGGGGACTGCGGAAGAACGCCTCGAACGCCGAGACCACGTCCGAGCTGTGGATGGCGTCGCGGACCTGCTTACCCTGGTAGCCGAAGATCTTGTAGGTGCGGCGCTCCATGTTCGCCCGCATCACGTAGCCGAGGAAGCCGTGCAACTCGGTCGCGGAGTGCGCCGGCCCGGTCAGCGTGCCGCCCCGGAAACAGGCCGTCTTCATGTCGAAGTAGCGGCCGTACTCCTGCACCATGATGTCCGCCGCGACCTTCGAGGCACCGAAGATCGAGTGCAGGCAGGCGTCGATCGACATGTCTTCGCGGATGCCCTGCTCGTACGGGTGGCCCGGCTCGATCTCCCAGCGGGTCTCCAGTTCCACCAGGGGGAGGCTGTTCGGCCGGTCGCCGTAGACCTTGTTGGTGGAGCAGTGGATGACCGGGGCGTCGATGCAGTGTTCCCGCACGCTCTGCAGGACGTTCAGGGTGCCGGCGGCGTTCACGTCGAAATCCGTGAACGGGTCGCGCACCGCCCAGTCGTGCGAGGGCTGCGCGGCGGTGTGGATCACCACAGCCACATCCCGGCCGTACCGCCCGAACAGCGCGCCGAGCGCCGCCCGGTCCCGGATGTCGATGCTGTGGTGGGAGTACGCCCCACCCAACTCGTCCGTCAGCCGGCGGACGTTCCAGGCGGTGGACGCCTCCGCGCCGAAGAACTCCTGCCGCATGTCGTTGTCGATACCGACCACGTCGAGACCGAGGCCGGCGAAATGGCGGACCGCCTCAGAGCCGATCAGACCGCCCGACCCGGTCACGAATGCGACACTCACGAGCCACTCCTGGTGCGTCGGAGGCAGAAACCATCGGAGCATAGCGTGACGTCCGGCATGCCCTGATACGGAGCGAGGGCCCCGCAGCTGCGGAGCCCTCGTCTTGTGGTGGGGAAGGGGGGAGTTGAACCCCCACGTCCTTTCGGACACACGGACCTGAACCGTGCGCGTCTGCCATTCCGCCACTTCCCCGTGGCTGGACCCTGGTTGAACGTGCGTCTGAACCGGGGCTTCGCCGATCACCGGCGGGCCTCGGCCATACTACGTGACCTTGGTCTGTTGCCGCGAATGGCTTTCGCTGCTCACAGCGGTTACCGTTCGTGGCGGACGAAAGAGTAGCACGACAATCAGGGGCCGTCCGAACGGGCCGTGGCCTGCCGGCCGAGCGGCGTGTGAGCTGCGTGCGCTCTGGACGGATACCATCATGTCCTCGGGACCCGAGGAGGAGCCGGTGAGCGTGCTGCAACGCTTCGAGAAGCGTCTGGAAGGCCTGGTCGAAGGAGCTTTCGCCAAGGTCTTCAAAGGGGTGGTGCACCCCGTTGAGATCCTCAACGCCATGCAGCGGGAGGCCGAGGCACACAAGGCCATCCTGGCTGGTGGGCGCACGTTGGTGCCCAACCGCTACGTGATCGATCTCTCCCCGTACGACCACAGCCGGCTGGCGCCGTACGCCGCCGCACTGGCCCAGGAGCTGGCCCAGTCGCAGGCGGAGTTCATCGGCGAGCAGGCCTGGACGGTCTACGGGGATGTGATCGTCGAGATCGAGCGCGGCGAAGGACTGGACACCGGTATGTTCCGGGTCACCGCGGAGGTCTACACCGGTGGCGAGGTGGCCCCGGTCTCCGCCCCCGGCTACGACGCCGGTCCGCCCGGCTACGACGCTGGCCCGCCCGGATATCCGTCGTACGACCAGGGTGGTGGCTACGGTCCGCCTCCGGGTCACGGCGGGGGCCGCAACATCCGGCTGGTCTCCGGCGACGGCCGCACCTATCCGCTCCAGATGGGCTCGACCGTGATCGGTCGGGGCGACCAGGCCAACCTGCGCCTGCCGGACGTCGGCATCTCCCGGCGACACGCCCGGCTGGACTTCGACGGTGGCCAGGTCGTGCTGACCGACCTCGGCTCGACCAACGGCACCATGGTCAACGGCCAGCGGGTCTCCGCCGTGGCGTTGAACCCCGGTGACATGATCCAGCTCGGTACGACCACCCTGACCTTCCGCGTGGACGGCTGATCCGCCTTGCCGGAACTCGTGATCACCGTTGCCCGGTTCGGATTCCTCGTCCTGCTGTGGATCTTCGTGTTCACGGTGGTCGGCGTCATCCGCCGGGACCTCTTCGCGGGGGCCCGGTCGGGTCGACTGGTGGCCGCGCCCCGGATGGTGGGCGCGTCGACCGGTCAGGCGACGGCGAAGCCGGCGAAGGTGAAGCGGGGGCGGGCGGCGCACCAACTGGTGGTGACCGCAGGCCAGTTGGCCGGCACTCGGATCACGTTGGGTGAGGCGCAGATAACGATCGGTCGGGCCGAGGACTCCACCCTCGTCATCACCGACGACTACGCGTCCGCGCGACACGCCCGCCTCGTGCCGCGTGACGGGCAGTGGTTCGTCGAGGACCTCGGTTCGACTAACGGCACGTACCTAGATCGCGCTAAGGTCACCGGACCAACCCCCGTTCCCCTCGGCGTGCCGATCCGCATCGGCCGCACCTCTCTCGAATTACGGCCATGACTCTGACCCTGCGCTATGCGGCCCACAGCGACCGCGGTCTGATCCGAGACGGAAACCAGGATTCCGTCTACGCCGGACCGCGGCTACTCGCCGTTGCCGACGGCATGGGCGGCATGGCCGCCGGTGACGTCGCCAGCAATATCGTCATCGGTGCCATGGCGCCGCTGGACGAGGACGTCCCCGGTGACGCCCTGGTCGACGCGCTCCGCTCCGCCGTGGGCACCGCCAACCAGCAACTCCGCGAAACGGTGGAGGCCAACCCACAGTTGGAGGGGATGGGCACCACGCTGACGGCGACCCTCTTCTCCGGCAGCAAGCTGGGCATGGTCCATATCGGCGACTCGCGGGCCTACCTGCTGCGTGACGGAGAGTTCGCGCAGATCACCAAGGACGACACCTACGTCCAGATGCTCGTCGACGAGGGCCGGATCAGCCCGGAGGAGGCGAGCAGCCACCCGCAGCGTTCGTTGCTGACCCGGGCCCTGGACGGCCGCGACATCGACCCGGAGTACTCGGTCCGCCAGGTGCTGCCCGGCGACCGTTATCTGATCTGCTCCGACGGCCTCTCCGGCGTGGTGAGCGCGGAGACCATCGGCGAGACCATGCGGGAGTACGCAGACCCGCAGCAGTGTGTCGAGCGGCTCGTCCAGCTCGCCCTGCGTGGTGGCGGTCCGGACAACATCACCGTGATCATCGCCGACGCCACCGACCGGGACATCGTCGAGGCGGCGCCGATCGTCGGCGGTGCCGCGGCCCGGGACCGGGGGATGGCCACCTCGGCGGACGTCTCCACCCCGGCGGCTCGTGCCTCGGCGCTCTCTGCGCCCCGGCCACCGACCCCCGAAGAGTCCGCCGCGAACAACGACGACGAGCCCGAGGCACGTCGCCGTCCGCTGCGTGCCCTGGCGATGACGACCGCCCTGATGGTGCTCGTCGGTGGCGGGGTGTTCGCCGGCTGGAGTTATACCCAGCGTCAGTACTACGTGGGCGCGACGGAGAACGGCCAGGTGGCCGTGTTCCGTGGCATCCAGGGCCAGATCGCCGGAGTGGATCTCTCCCGGGTGCACTCGGAGAGCACCGCGCAACTGGACGACCTCACCCTGGCCGCCCAGGAGCAGGTCAAGCAGGGCATCCCGGCCAAGAGCGAGCCGGACGCGGAACGGCGGCTGGCGGAGCTGACGATGGACAGCCCGACGAACGTCAACCTCAAGCCGATCTGCCCGCCGACTCCGAGCCCCACCCCCTCGGTGGTGGATTCGCCGTCACCGCCACCGAGCGCCCCGGCCGGCTCGCCGAGCCCGGTGGGCAGTACCGCACCGAGTGGCGAGGCCACGGCCTCGCCGCCCGTCGACGCCTCCACCGCCCCGGACAGCACCCCCGACGCGCCGCCCGTCGACACCTTCACGCCCACGGTCGATCCGGCGGCCTGCCGGTCGCCCGAGTAGGCCACCGGCTCCGACCCGAGGACGAACGTGACCGCACCGGCCACCCCGGCTTCCTCGCCCGCGACCGCGGGCGAGCGGCCCGGCGTACGCATGGCCCGGTCCCGGCGCAACGCCGAGCTGTCGCTGCTGCTGTTGGCGATGGCGCTGGTCGCCGCGTACGGGGCGATGGTCGAGGCGAAGGTGCTCGACACGGTCACCCCGGGCTTCTGGGTGCCGGCGGCGACGCTCACCGCCGTGTTCCTCGGCGTGCACCTGGTGATCCGGTTCCTGGCACCCTTCGCCGATCCGGCCCTGCTGCCGGCGGTAGCCCTGCTCAACGGGTTGGGCGTCGGCTTCCTCCGCCGCCTCGACCTCGCCAAGGCGGCTCCCGAGGAGCGAGCGGATCTGGCCATCTTCGCCGGCATCGGCGGCCGACAGCTCGCCTGGACGTTGATCTCGGTGGTCCTCGCCGCCGGGCTGCTGGCGCTGATGCGCGATCACCGGTCGGTCTCCCGGTACGCGTACACGCTGGGCCTGGCGGGCATCGTGCTGGTCATGCTGCCGGCGGTGCTGCCGCCCAGCATCTCCGAGATCAACGGCGCGAAGCTCTGGGTACGCATCGGCAGCTTCTCCATCCAGCCCGGCGAGTTCGCCAAGCTCGCGCTGCTGGTCTTCTTCGCCTACTACCTGGTGCGCAAGCGCGAGGTGCTGTCGTTGGCGAGCCACCGGTTCCTCGGCATCGACTTCCCGCGTGGGCGTGACCTCGGCCCGGTGCTCGTGGTCTGGGCGATCAGCCTGCTGGTCCTCGTCTTCGAGAAGGACCTGGGCACCTCACTGCTCTACTTCGGCATGTTCGTGGCCACGGTCTACATCGCCACCGAGCGGGTCAGTTGGCTGCTGATCGGCCTGGTCCTCTTCTTCGGTGGTGCCTATCTTGCGTACGTCCTCGGCGACGCGGTGGGCGGTCCGTTCGCGAACTTCTACCTGCGGGCGCAGATCTGGCTCGACCCCTTCGCCCAGCCCTACGACGACGGTTACCAACTGGTCCAGGGACTGCTCGCCCTCGGCTCGGGCGGGCTGTTCGGCGCCGGGCCGGGTGGTGGCCAGCCGCTGTTGTTGCCGGAGGTGCAGAACGACTTCATCTTCGCCGGCATCGGTGAGGAGATCGGCCTCTTCGGCCTCTCCGCGCTGCTGGTGATCTACCTGCTCATCGTCGAGCGGGGTCTGCGGGCCGCCCTGGCGGTTCGGGACTCCTTCGGCAAGCTGCTCGCCGGTGGCCTGGCGTTCACCCTGGCGCTCCAGGTCTTCGTGATCGTCGGCGGGATCAGCAAGCTCATCCCGCTGACCGGCCAGACCACGCCGTTCCTCTCCGCCGGTGGCTCCTCGCTGATGGCGAACTGGCTGCTCATCGCGGTGCTGTTGCGGGTCTCCGATGCCGGCCGTCGCCCGGTCGACGGAGTCGGCGGCAGGGTGACTCGGCCCTCCGGTCCGCCCGAGCAGCTGCACGGTGCCCCCACGGAGGTGATCAAGCCGTGAACGCACCCCTGCGCCGGGTCGGCGTCGTCGTCATCGTCCTGTTCGGGCTGCTCTTCGCGAACCTCAACTGGATCCAGGCGTACAAGGCAGACGAGTACCGCACCAGCGACTACAACGGTCGGGTCCAGGTCGCCAAGTACGACCGCAAGCGCGGCAACATCGAGGCCGGCGGTACCGCCCTGGCGGTCAGCAAGGAGACCGACGGCGAGCTGAAATACCTGCGCACCTACCCGGGCGGCGGCAAGTACGCCCACGTGCTCGGGTACGAGCCGGTCAACGGGTCGGCGACCGGCCTGGAGCGGGCCGAGAACGACTTCCTCGCCGGCACCAGCGACCAGCTCATCGTCAACCGGTTGCGGGACATGGTCACCGGCGACACCACCGCTGGTGGCAACGTGCTGCTGACCCTGTCCAAGCGCGCCCAGGACACCGCGTACGACGAGCTGCGGAACAACAACCGTGGGGCGAGCAAGGGTGCGGCGATCGCCCTCGACCCGGCCACCGGGGCGGTGCAGGCGTTGGTCTCCATCCCCAGCTTCGACCCGAACCCGCTGGCCAGCCACAACACCAACGAGGCCACCTCGGCGTACAACAAGCTCGAGAAGGATCCGGCACGCCCGCTGCGGAACCGGGCGCTCGGCGAGGTGCTGCCACCCGGCTCCACGTTCAAGATCGTGGTGGCTGCGGCAGCGCTGGAGAACGGGATCGGCACGGAGACGAACATCCCGGCCGGGCCCAGCTACACCCCGCCCACCTCCGGCGAGGCGATCACCAACGCGGCGCCGTCGATCTGCCCGCAGGCACAGGTCACTCTGATGAAGGCGGTCACCGACTCCTGCAACACCGGGTTCGCCAAGCTCGGCGTGCAACTCGGTGCCGACGTGATCAAGGAGAAGGCCCGGCAGTTCGGGTTCGAGCAGGAAGACCTGACCGTCGGCCGGCTCGGCGAATCCGGCCTGGGCGTGGCGGCCAGCCGCACCGGCAGCATGGCGAACCCGGACGGCGGCACCGACCCTGCGGCACTGGCCCAGTCCTCCATCGGCCAGCGTGACGTGCGGATGACCCCGTTGCAGGGAGCCCTGATCGCTGCGGCGGTGGCCAACGGCGGCAGCCAGATGCGGCCGTACCTGGTGCGTCAGCTGTTGGCACCGGACCGCACCACCGTCTACGACACCGCCAACCCGCGCGAGCTGCGTCGGCCGGTGAGCGGCCAGGTCGCCGCCGACCTGCGGGACATGATGGTCAGCGTGGTGCAGAACGGCACGGGCCGCAGCGCCGGGATCAACGGCTACACCGTCGGCGGCAAGACCGGCACTGCGCAGTCCGCGCCGGACCGCCCCGACCACGGCTGGTTCATCGGATTCGCGATCGACTCCGACGGCAAGCCGGTCTCCGCCGTCTGCGTCGTCCTGGAGGAGGCCGGTAGCGGGGGCAGCGCCGAGGCCGCCCGGATCGCCGGCCAGATCATGCGAGCCGCCATCGCCGACCCCGGGGGGCGCTGACATGCTCAGTCCCGGTGTGCAGCTCGGTAACCGCTACCGCCTCGACGAGCGGATCGCCAGCGGAGGCATGGGCGACGTCTGGCGCGGCACCGACCAGGTTCTCGGGCGTACGGTGGCGGTCAAGAGCCTGCTCCCGGCGCTGCTGGACGAGCCCGGCTTCGCCGAGCGCTTCCGTGGCGAGGCCCGCACCATGGCGACGATCAACCACCCGGGCGTGGTCGACGTCTACGACTTCGGCAACGACCAGCACATCGCGTTCCTGGTGATGGAGTACGTCGAGGGCGATCCCCTCTCGGCCACGCTGAGCCGGGTCGGCCGGCTCACTCCGGCGCGGACCATGGCACTGGTCGCCCAGGCCGCCGACGCGTTGCACGCCGCTCACGTGAAGGGCATCGTGCACCGGGACGTCAAGCCCGGCAACCTGCTGGTCCGTCCCAACGGCACGCTGGTGCTGACCGACTTCGGCATCGCCCGGTCGGAACTGGTCGGGCAGCTCACCGCGGCGGGATCGGTGCTCGGCACCGCGTCCTACATCTCGCCGGAGCAAGCCACCGGGCAGGTAGCCACCCCCGCCTCCGACGTCTACGCGCTCGGCGTGGTGGCCTACCAGTGCCTCGCCGGCCGGCGTCCCTTCGAGGGCGACAACCCGCTCGACATCGCTATGCGGCACGTCCGGGAGATTCCCCGGCCGCTGCCCGCCGACATCCCGCCCCAGGTGCGGGCGGTGGTCGAGCGGGCGTTGGCGAAGGACCCGAAGGATCGTTGGCCGAGTGCCGCCGCGTTGGCCGGTGTGGCGCGGCAGTTGAAGAGCGCGCTGTCCCGGCAGGCCCGAGCCGGTGGTCAGGCCACACCCATCTCAGCCGCGCCCGCCTCGCCGGCACCGGCTCGGGCGCAGGTTCCGCCGCCACAACCCCCACAGCCGCCGCGTCCGGTCGCGGCTCCGCACTCCCCGGCTCCGGTGCATCCGCAGGCCGTGGGGCACCGGCCGCCAGCCCACCCGCAGGCCCGCCCGCCAGCGGCGCCGCATCCCACCACTGTGGCACCGGCCGCCGCCGGCTACCCGCGTGGCGCGGCGACCGTGCCATCCGGGTACGCTCCGCAGCCCACACCGTCACACCCTGTACCCCGACGGTCACGATCCGGCATGGTCTTCCTGGCCATCATGTTGGGCGCGCTGGTCCTAATCTGCTCCGGCGTGATTTCCTACCAAATACGGAACAACCTCGGTGCGGGCATGCCGGGCTACGTTTCCGTGCGAACGGTGACGTCCGACGCGCTGCGGCTCGACGGGCGAGACGATCCGGTCGGTACGGCGTACCGTCGACTGGATCAGCCCCGACCGGGCGGCGACAAGACGACGACGAGCGAAGGACGACAGACGCGATGACAGCGCAGGCCCGCCTGCTCGGTGGCAGGTACCAGGTCGGCGAGTTGCTCGGCTATGGCGGCATGGCCGAGGTGCATCGTGGTCGTGACCTGCGGCTCGGGCGGGACGTCGCGATCAAGATGCTGCGGGCCGACCTGGCCCGGGACGCCACCTTCCAGATGCGGTTCCGGCGGGAGGCGCAGAACGCCGCCTCCCTCAACCACCCGGCCATCGTCGCCGTCTACGACACCGGCGAGGAGCAGGCGCCGACCGGCGAGACGCTGCCGTTCATCGTGATGGAGTTCGTGAACGGGCGCACCTTGAAGGAGGTGCTCGGCGCCGAGGGCCGGTTGCAACCCCGGCGGGCCCTGGAGATCTCCGCCGACATCTGCGCCGCGTTGGACTTCAGCCACCGGCACGGCATCATCCACCGCGACATCAAGCCGGGCAACGTGATGCTCACCCAGACCGGCCAAGTCAAGGTGATGGACTTCGGCATCGCCCGGGCGCTGGCCAGCGGTGCCACCACGATGACCCAGACCAGCGCGGTCATCGGCACTGCGCAGTATCTCTCCCCGGAACAGGCGCGCGGCGAGGCGGTCGACGCCCGCTCCGACGTGTACGCCGCCGGCTGTGTGCTCTTCGAGCTGATCTGCGGACATCCGCCGTTCGTCGGCGACAGCCCGGTCAGTGTGGCGTACCAGCACGTGCGGGAGGCTCCGCCGACCCCGAGTGACCTGAACCCGGACGTGAATCCGGCGGTCGACGCGATCGTGCTCAAGGCACTGTCGAAGAACCCGTTGAACCGTTACCAGAGCGCCGGGGAGATGCGGGCGGACCTGCTTCGGGCGGCGGCTGGTCGGCCGGTGATGGCGACCCCGGTGATGCGCGAGGACGAGACCGTGGCGATGGCCGCAGCCGGTCGTCCGGGCTACCCGCCTGCGGGTGCCGCGCAGACCCGGCAGATTCCCGCCCGGGTGGGTGATCCGCGCCAGCGGAAGGCGTCGTCATGGCTGATCGCCACGTTCGCCGCGCTCGGCGTGCTCGCGGTCATCGCCCTGGTCGCCGCCCTGCTGCTGAACCAACGTGACACCCCGCAGAACGCGGCGGTGCCCACGGTCACCGGGCTGAGCCAGGCTGACGCGTTCGCCCAGATCCAGCAGGCCGGCTTCGTGCCGGCGCGGGGAGAGCCAGAGTTCAGCTCGGACTGCAAGGAGGGGACCGTCACCAGGCAGTCCCCAGCCGCAGGTGAGCGGGTCGCGCCGAACAGCACGGTGACTGTGAACATCTGCGGCGGCAAGCCGGAGGTGACCATTCCGCCGGGCCTGGTCGGCAGCACCCGCGAGAGCGCCGAAACCCAGCTCGAGAACCTCAATCTCAAAGTCGAGATCCAGGAGAAGAACAGCGCGGAGCGCGCGGGCCAGGTGCTCGACGTCTCCCCGCCCTCCGGGGAGAAGGTCGCCGAGGGAACGAAGGTCATCCTCACCATCTCCAAGGGCAACATCGTGCCGGTGCCGTCGGTGGTGGGTTTGCCCGAGGCAGAGGCGAAGCGGACGTTGGAACGCGCCGGCTTCAAGGTCGACCCCGAACTGGGTCCGGAGGTCCCCGCCGACGAGGCCGGACGGGTGGTCGACCAGAGCCCGAACGCCAACACCGAGCGCACCAAGGGCAGCACGGTGAAGATCATCGTGTCAGTGGCGGAGCCGGAGAACCCGGACCCGCCGACCCAGACCCCGCCGACTAGCACGCCGCCGACCACCCCGCCGCCGGATGACGACGACGGTGGCGGCAGTGGCGGAGGTTCAGGCTCGCTGACATCGCCCTTCCGCCTGTCGAGAGAGTGACGGGATGCGGTCTGGCAACGTCGGGACGCACTTAAATATTTAAGTACCTTGACGGAGATTACCCCCTGTGATGATATTGGCCCCGTCGCAAGTCGTGGCGATCGCATCACAGTACGGGGATCCTCTTCATGCATAAACCTGTCCGCGCGTCCCTGCTGCTCACCGCACTGATCCCGCTTCTCCTCGTTGCACCCGGGCAGTCGCTGGCGGCCGGGCCGTCGGACGCGGCGGCCTCTCCTGTCGTTGCGTCAGCCGAACCTGCCATGCCGAAGCGGGAGGAGGCTATCGCCAAGGAGCGTGACGGCCGGGCGGATGTCACGCTGCCCAGCCGCACCATCAAGCACGCCGACGGAAGCGTCGAAACGATCGCAGACCCCGCCGCCGTGCGGGCCCTCCGCTCAACCCTCGCGGTCGCCAGCTCCTGCGGCCCAGCCTGCGACGGCAAGGACCCCGCGTCGTTCCTGGCACCGATGCCGGGAGGCCCGTCCAACTACGTCTACTGCAGCACCGACGCTGTGACCATCTACAGCAAGCACAACGGCTACGAATCGCGAGTCGAGCTGCGGTACAGTCCGACCTGCAGAACGGCGTGGAGCCGCGGCTGCTGCTACACCGCCATCGCTGGCTTCGGGTACTACGCCAACGGGAATCTCCGCCTCTCGGTCTACAACTACGACGGCCGGTTCAACGGCACCAACGTATGGACCGCGATGCTCGACGATGCGGGCTACACCTACAAGGCTTGCTACGACACCCAGATCGGCGGTCCCTCGATCTGGTCCTGCACCAGTCGTTACTAGCCTTCACTCGGCCCACGAGATCAGCAGACAGAATTCCGGGCCCGCCGCGACTCACGCGGCGGGCCCGGATGTCGCTGTGTGCGGCGTCAGCGTGGACGCGGCACCCTCCGCGCCTTGTCACGGCGTGCGGGAGTTGCCGGATCCGCTACCGCCCCTGCCCTCTGATGGGTGACCAGGCTCTGCCCGCTGGAATCCAGTTGCGCGGCAACGCGGGCAAGTTCCTCGCTGCCGGGACGGGCGGCGAGGTGGAAGTGTGACACCTTGGCTGGTCGCAGGTCACCGCCCCAGACGACCGTACCCTCGCAGTCGACCAGGATGTCCCGCACGATCTGCTCATGATGAGGCCAGAGTCCTTCACTACCGCCGGCTGGATACGCGGTCGGATGCAGTGCGATCGCCGTGCCGGACAGGTAGTTGGACTCGTATTCGGCCCCGACCTTCCGGCGGGCGGTGTAGCCGGTGACGCCGCCACCCTCGCCGGTGTCGAGCGGTGCGATCTCGTAGTGCCAGCGGCGGGCGACGTGCAGCAGCACTGCGGCAGCGGGGCCCTGCCGCAGCGCGACTGACGCCAGAGAACCTTCGATCCGGTACGTGGTGATGGCGGTACGGTCGATCCGCCAGCCGTTGGCGGAGACCGCACGGGTCCACTTCGCCGCACCGTTTGCGGCAGCGTGGGCTGGAAGTTGAGGGGCGAGGGCGAGTACGCCGGCACCAGCGGCGGCACCGAGGAGTTGTCTTCTACTGAACATCAGGTTCCCTCACTACTCGCTGACGAGGCGGGACACGCCGGGGTCGGAGTTGTTCCGCCACACGTTGTGATCCAAGCCCCAGCCCGGCTGGAACGTGTACTCCCGAATCTGGTTGAACGACCAGTTCTCCGGCAGCGGGAAGCCGAGGTTGCCGGAGAAGCCCCACGACATGCCGGAGACGAACGACCAGCGGACACCGACCTCGTGCGATATTCGGCTGCACACGTTGCGGGAGCCGTACACCCCGCAGATGTAGCGGTTGCCCAACTCGGCGAGGCCGGCCTTGACACCTTGGAAGTACGGCAGGATGTTGCTGTCGATGTCGACGTCCAGTGCGTCGTAGTCGACCGCGAAGTAGATGCACGTACCGGGAGGGATGCGATACTCGACGGCCTTCTGGTGGGCGATCCTGCCTTGGTCGTAGCCCTTCTCGTAGGTGAAGTTGAAGAGCTGGGTGCCGTTGTACTGGAAGATCGGGTAGAACCGCAGCCCGGCGTCGAGGATGGTCTGTGGCTCGTGGGGCTTGAGCGCCTTCCCGAGGTAGCCGTCATCGCCCGGGCTGAGGTGCTCATCCAGGTAGCGGCCGACGATCCGGTAACCGGCAGCCATGAGTTGGGCGCCGCGGGTAGCGGTGATCTCGGTGATGCAGTCACACCCGGTCGCTGGCCGATCGACGTCTCCGGAGGAGACCAACAACTGGGCCCAGGTGGTGTAGTCGTTGGTGCCGGTGACCGGGATCTGCGAGAACTGCTGAAAAGCGCGTACCCAGGCCAGGTGGGTGGGGGTCGCGGTGTCGGTGTTGATGTCGTCCGGGCGGTACATCAGCGGTGTCTGGGGATCGCCCGGCAACATGGTGGGCGAGTTGAAGTAGCAGGCCGATCGGAACAGATATCTCAGGTTCCCGCTGAGTGTTCCGGATCCGACTCCCCGCAGCCCGGCCTGCGTACCCGGGCCGAAGTATCCGTTGATCGAGTTGAGAGCGATACCGATCTCGTACTGGATCGCCATCATGAAGCCCTGTTGGACGTCCCGCGAGTAGATGCCGTCGCAGGGCACCAGGCCCATCGCCGGGATGCCGATGCCTGCGACGTAGCGGGAGTTGAGCCGCTTCTGGATGTTCTGGATGTTGATGTCGCCCCGTGGCACGAGACGGAACTGGTCCATCCGCATCAGCGCCTTGACGATGTGCGGCCACATCGCGTTGTTGTCCTGGTCGACATACGTCAGACCGGCATCGCTGTAGAGCCGCTCAAGTGCGATCTGCGAGTCGACACCCCAGTTGTCGTACACTGTGGACGCCCAGTAGCCCTTGCAGAAAAGGGCACTGTTGTATATGCGGATCAGGTTTCCGTTGACCTCGCGGCTCGGCTGCCGGTTTCGCCTCTTGACGGCGTCGAAGGTGCCGGGACCGAAGCTCTGTACCGTCGGCGAGATGCCGAGTTCGTGCTGAAGCGCCTGGGTGAGCGAGAGGACCGTGGACCATCCGGTGCGCCCGAGTTCAGGGCACCGAATGTAACCCGGGGCGTTCGCGTAGGTGGCGTTCACCCACTTCTGAGCCGCATAGACGTGGATGTCGGCGAAGCCGGTCCAGGGTGCGGACGGGTCGATCGTCGAGCCGGGTTGCGCGTACACGTGCAACGTCCCGGGACAGTCGGTGCCGTACTGGTGCGAGTGCGGCAGGATGTGGTTGCCGGTCCTTCTCGGAGCTTCTTCACGCAGGTGCTGGATGAGCAATCGGTACGACTGCAGCATCGCCTCGGTGGGCATCTGGCCGCCGCGCAGGAGGGCGCAGATGGAGTAGAACCCGGCGTTGCGGCCCAGCCCGTCGATGAGCGGGCCGTCGCCGTAGTTCGCCTCGCCTCGCTCGTAGCCCCGACCCTCGTAGATGTTGCCGTGCGGGCAGATAAGGAAGTTGTACCAGATGTCCTTGTTGGTGGTTGAGTCGTTGTAGTCGCCCTCGTAGACGTCGGCGATGTCCCGCCGGCAGTCCTCTTCCGTGTTGTAGTCGCGGTGCCACGGGCGGTCCGCGCCCCGGTAGTGGATGAATACGCCGCCGACCGGATTCCACGCGTTATCCAGGTTGGGACGGGGCGGTGCCATTGCATGCGCCCGCAAGTCTTCGGGCGCATAGACTCCCCAGGTAGAGCGATTTTGGATAGTGACGAGCATTGCTCCTCGTTTCACCCGATGGACCGATTCGACAGGGGTGCGAATTACAGCACTTCATCTCCGCCAGCGAATGCCTCATGATGCGCCGGTGTGCCGGCTCCAATCCGCCGAGCAAATCCCCCCGTTCTGCCTGGGCTTCCGCATGAAGAATTGACCATCGACGCGATTATTATTGCAGCACATCGATGCCTTGATCCTATGGCACGTCCGTTCATGGCGGGGGGAGGCATTTCGGACCTTTGTTCCAATTCGCCAAGTCTCGGGGTCGAATCAGCCGCCCGCACCGCCGGCACTAGGCTGGCGGCTTGCCGGCGTAGGGGGCAGTGGTGGTTGTCAGGCGCTCCGCGTGGTTACGACGGGTGGCCCAGCCGGTGGCCCGGGCGAGTTGGTGGCGCCGACGCATGGCCCGGACGGCCGCCCTGGGACTGGGCACCTTGCTGCTCGTCAGCATTCCCTGGCTCTGGACGACGATCAGCGCTCGCGGCCACCTGTACGCGGAGACGGAAGCACCGACCGTCGACGTCGTGATCGTGCTGGGCACCGCTGTGACGGAGGACGGGCGCCGGCCCGGCACACGGCTGGCCGGCCGCCTGGAAACCGCCGCCGCGCTGATCCATGACGGCCGGGCGCGGGTGGTGCTCGTGTCGGGCGACGGAGACGGGGTGTCCGGGGACGAGCCAACGGCAATGACGGCCTATCTGACCGGGCGACTCAGCATCCCTTCCCGGCAAGTCGTCGCCGACCCGCACGGCCTGGACACATACGACAGTTGCCGCCGGGCGCGCGAGATCTACGGGATCGAGCAGGCTCTGATCGTCACGCAGTCCTATCACCTGTCCCGGGCGGTGACGCTGTGCCGGCATCTCGGCATCGAGGCCGCCGGGGTGCCCGCCCGCTGCTCGGGCTGCGGGCACGCGATGCTCGTGCGGAAGGCGGCACGGGACTATGTTGCCAGCGGCAAGGCGGCCTGGGACGTGAGTCGACGTAGGCCGGCCGCCGTGGAATCACCGGCGAACTCGGCCGTCGCGGACGCACTCGCCGGCTGACCGTCTGCGGCAGGCGAGGCGTACTGTCTTCTCTCGAAGGCGGAGCTGGGACGGGTCAACAGCCGTCGATCATGCCCTACGATGTGCCCGATGGGGACTGAGGCAGCACCGACCAGATCCAGGATCGAGACCCTGGTGACGCCGTCCCGAGTCGCGCTGCTCGGCGCCATCGTTGTGGTGCTTCTGCTGCTCTTCCCGATCGAGATCAGGGTGGCCGGCAACCACGAGGGGACCACCTGCGGCAACACCCTGGCGATGGACCTCGACCGTTGGGTGGACTCTGCGGACGGGCCCTACCGCGAGCGGGCCTTCCAATCCTGCACCGCCAAGCGGATCGACCGGATCGGACAGGCCGTCGGCGTAACGGCGTTGACGGTCCTGGCCGTGACGCTCCTGATCACCCGGGACCGGCGCCGGAGCGGAGCGGAGCGTCCCGAGTCCTGACCCTCAGGTGGCGGCGAAGGCAGCCCGGCGGCGGGCGTCGACCTCGGCGGCCAGTTCCGGGGCGCGGTCCAGCGCTTCCGGGTGGCCGCAGGCGGCGAGCCAGTTGGCCAGCATCAGGTGACCACCCTCGGTGAGCACCGACTCGGGATGGAACTGGACGCCCTCGATCGGCAGCGTGCGGTGCCGCATCGCCATCACGATGCCGGAGGCGGTCCAGCCGGTCACCTCCAACTCGTCCGGCAGCGTCTCCCGCAGCACGGCGAGGGAGTGGTAACGGGTCGCCGTGAAGGGATCGGGCAGGCCGGCGAGGACACCGGTGCCGTCATGCCGCACCTCCGAGGTCTTGCCGTGCAGCAGCTCGGGGGCACGGGTGACGGTCGCCCCGAGCGCCTCGCCGATGGCCTGATGACCCAGGCACACGCCGAAGATCGGCACCTGGCCGGCGTACTCGCGGATCACGTCGAGGCAGATGCCGGCCCGGTCGGGTGTGCCCGGCCCCGGTGAGAGCAGCACGCCGGCCGCGCCGACCCGGCCGACCTCGGCCAGCTCGATCTCGTCGTTGCGTCGTACCTCGCACTCCACGCCGAGCTGGCCGAGATACTGCACGAGGTTGAAGACGAACGAGTCGTAGTTGTCGATCACCAGGACACGCATCGGGATCACTCGTCCTCGTCGGGTGGCGGAGTGTTGTTCCGGTCGGTCTCGTACGGCAGGTCGTGCTCGTCACCGGGTGGCGCGTCGTCGACCGCGCCATCGTCCCCGGTATCGAGGTCACCGTCGGGCGCGCCCGGCACGCCGGAGTCCTCCTGGGTGACCTGCACGTCGTCGAAGGGGAGCAGCGGCTCCGCCCAGGGAAACACCACGTACCACAGCAACGCCACCATGGTGGTGGCGAGTAGCAGGCTGCCGACGATCTTGCCGGGCAGCCCGAACGGTAGTTTGCGCCAGATCCAGGCGTACATCGTCAGGTCCCCAACTCCGCCGGGCGTCCTTCGGCCTTCGGCTGCGTACGCGTCAACTCGGCGTGGATGATCAACCGTTCGTAGTTGTCGAACTTCGGGTTGCAGGTGGTCAGGGTCAGCATCCGCTTGGTCGGTTTCGCACCCGGCTTCCCTGGCACCGGAGCCACCACCTCGACCTGCGTTGGTTTGACGATCAGGCTCTCGGTGACCTGGTAGACGTGCCAGTCGTTGCGCCCCTCGACCACGATCGGGTCGCCTTTGCGCAGCTCGTCCAACCGCCAGAAGGTGGCCCGGTTCCGGTGCCCGGCCACGGAGAAGTTGCCGACCTCGCCCGGCCCGGCGCTGTCCGGGTAGTGGCCCGGCGCGTACCGGATGTCCTTCTGGCCGACACCCTCGACCACGATCCATTCCTTGTCGAATTTCGGAATGTAGAGGCCGGCGATCGGGGTGCCGTGCACCGCGGGCTTCGGCTTGGCGGACGGGCTGGCTGACGCAGTCACCGTCGGGTCCGTCTCCGGTTCGGGGGCCCACGCCTGGGCCAGTTGCTCGCTCAGCTCGCCCTGGTGGGCGTCGACGATCGCCGACTTGCCCCAGATCTCGTACCCGGCAAAGAGGAGCACCACCAGGCCGAAGGTGATCAGCAGCTCGCCGCTGAACCGCAGACCGGTACGCACCCTGGACCACACGGACGGGCGGGTCAGCTCCGAGTAGACGCTCTTGTAGCCCTCACCCGTCTGGTGCGGGCGCAGCTGCACCACCCGGTCGCCGCGCCTCGGCTTCGGTGCCTCGGTTGCCTGGTCGGCGGGCGGTTCCTCACCCTTGGGTGGCCGAGGTACGGCACCCATCAGGGCGGTCGAGTCCAGTGCGGGCGGTGTGCTCGGCCGCGCTCCGGTGATCGCCGGGATCAGGGCGGTGGCCGCCGGGTCGACCGATCGGTTCGGCGTGGACATCTGCCCAGGCGTAATGGCCTGTCCGGGCGCGGTGGCCGATCCGGGCGTAGCCGCCTGTCCCGGCGCGGCCTGTCCCAGCGTGTTGGCCGGTCCGGGCGTATTGGTCGGTCCGGGCGTGGCTGCCTGGCCCGGCGTGGTGGCCTGGCCCGGCTCCGTGCCCCGCCCACCGGTTGCCGAACCGGTGATCTTCGGCATCAGCGCGGTCGGACCATCACCGGACCAGTCAGCCCGGCCCGGTGACTGCTCCGGCGACTGCCGTGGTGGTTCGACGCCCGGGGTGCCCCGGCCCTCCAGCGACCAGGACGGCGTCGTCGGCGGTTGGCCGGATGCCGGGCCGTTCCCGGCAGACCTGTCCTGGTCAGGCGACGCGGCCCGGAGCGGCTGCGCTGCCAACCGGTCCTGGCCGGTCTGCGCGTGCTGTGGCGGTTGCGCTGGCGGCAGGTTCTGGCTGGCTTGCGCGTGCTGTGGCGGTTGCGCTGGCGGCAGGTTCTGGCCGGTCTGCGCCTGGTGTGGCGGCTGTGCGGCCTGGTGTGGCGGCTGTGCGGCCAACCGGTCCTGGCCTGGTTGCGCCGGGCGCGGCCCGTAGACCGGTGGCCGGTCCTGGCCCGTCGGTGTCTGGCGCTGCGGTTGCGCAGTCGGATCGCCGGGATAGGTCAGCGGCTGCGGTGCGGGCCCGCTGGTGGTCGCCGGTCCGAACTGCGGTGCCGGGGCGTCGGGCTGTCCCGGTGCGGGCCGGGGCGGTTGCGGTGCGGGTGGTACGCGGCCTGCCTGCCCGGACCCGGGGCGCGACGCGTGCTCGCCGTAGGGCGCTCCGTACGGCGGAGCGGGGGTCGGCTGAGGCGAGGCTCCGGGCGGTGGCGCGGCTGGTCGTACCGGGGCGGGTTGGGCTGCCCCGGCGTCCGCGCCGCCGGGCCGGGTGCTGTTCGACTGCTCGGTGTCACCCGCGCTGCGGGTCGGCTGGAAGGCACCCCGCCACGGTGTCGTCGTCACCGGGATGTCCGGTTGACCCGACGGCAGGGGTACGCCGTGCCACTGCTCGTTGTTTCCCGTGCCGTGCTGCTGGCCCGTGGCGGCGCGACCGGGATCGGGCGCGGGATCCCACTGGTCGGCCGGGCGGGCGGGCTCGGCCGCCCGTTGCGGGCCCGGCGCCGGATCCCACTGGTCGGCGGTACGGCCGGTGGTCGTCGCGGCGTCCCACTGGTGCGCCCGCTGGTCCGTGACCGGCGCGGTGTCCCACCGTCCGGCAGGTGAGGTCGGTTGTTCCTGGCCGCCGGCACGCCAACGGTCGCCCGTCGGCGCGCTTCTCCCGTCCGGTCCCGGCATCGCGCCCGTCCGTTCGGGTCCGGGTGCCGTTCCCGTCCGTTCCGGTCCCGGCGTCGCGTTCCAGCCGGTCGAGACCCCGGGGGTCCGGGCGGACGGGTCCGCCACCGGTGGCGCATCCCACCGGCCGGGGCCGCCGGGCGGATTGACCTCGGGGGGCCCGTCGAAGCGGCCGGAGTTGGTCGGCCGCTGGCCGTCCGGCGGCGACCAGCCGCTGCCGGGTGCCTGCTCGGTTGGACGCGAGGCGGTGGGCGGCTCCTGCGGTGGCGGGGCCGGGGTCGGCCCGGACCGGGTGGGCGGCACCGGGTCCGGCCAGGCACCCGTCGTACGGGCGGCTGCCGGCTCCGCCCGCTCCACCTTGGGCAGGAAGGCGGTGGGTTCGTCGGTCTGGTCGCGGTGTCGACCGTCGGACTGCGGACTCACCGGGGGCTCACTCTGGCACCGTCGCGGAACGCAGGGTGGTGGAGTCCTCGAAGGCGGGCACAGTGACGGTGCCAGGAATCTCGGAGTAGCCGAGTTGGTAGTTGTCGACCGCGTCCCTGAACCACCGGACTCCCTCAGAAGCGGCGAGGGCCTGCCGAAGTGCGGCGGGGTCGCCAATTGCTACGATCTTGAAAGGTGGGGAGTACACCCGCCCGTGTAGCAGCAGGGTGTTACCCACGCAGCGTACCGCGCTGGTTGCCAGGACACGCACGTTCATGATTGACATCGCCTCGGCGCCGCCGGCCCACAGCGCGTTGACCACCGCCTGCACATCGCCCTGATGGACGACCAGGTCGTCGTTGGTGGCACCTTCGGGCAGGTTGCTCAGCTGCGGCGCGTCGTTGAGCTGGACGGTCAGGCCGGGACCGGTGAGGGCGGTGAAGCCGGCAGCGGCCCGACTGGAGTCGGCTCGCTGCTGCTGTTCCCTGATCGGGCCGTCGGAGTTGGCGAGGACGGCCGTCCGGTTCTCAAGCTCCCGGCGGAGCGTGGCGGCCCGTTTCTCGTTCGCCGCCACCTGTTCGCGGCGATCCTCGATCAACTCGGTCAGCTGGGGCCGACGATCCTCGCGCAGCGCGGTGCCGCCCGCCGTGGTGGCCGTGGTGGTGAAGAGCAGTCCTGCCGCGAGGGCGATCAGCGGCACGCCGATCGACCAGCCCGGACGGCGCTGACGGGGCCGCCGGGGCAACAGCCCGGCGACGAGTCGTCGCAGCGCCTTCTGCCACGACGCTGCGCCGGACGTGTACTCCACGGGCCAGTCCCCCTCGTCACTGTGCTCCGGGTCGCCCGGTACGCCCCGGATCGACAGCCGTCCTACCCTGTTTTCCGGTGCTGCCCGGTACCGGTCTCGCCTCATTCGTGGATCGGACGGGTCTTCCGGACTACGCTAGCTGTCGAACATTATTGGCCATGGACCGTCGCCTTCGCGCCCGGTTGTCAGGCCGGACGAGGTCGTAACCCCTCTGGAGAGCGCCGTGCCCAAGTCTCAGGTCCGCAAGAAGAAGGTGTACACCCCGCCTACGGACGTCCGCCCGACGGCGACGACCGCAGCCGCCAACAAGCCCAGCCCGGTGTGGCTGCCGGTCCTGGCGGTGTCGCTGATCGTCTTCGGCATCGGCTGGCTGGTGGTCTACTACCTCTCCGAGCAGGAGTACCCGGTCATGGAGCTCGGGTACTGGAACTTGGCGGTCGGCTTCGGCGCGATGGTCGCCTCGCTGATCGTGCTGTCCCGCTGGCGCTGATCCACGGCGCGACGCCACGGCTGCCCAGCACCCCGGCGGCCCGCCCGAGCGGCGGTGCCGCCGGCCTCCTAAGGTATGCGGAGGGCAGCGTGGCCCCCGAGTGCGAGATGACTCACGTTACTGCTGGGTAACCTTGCGCGTAGGCTGCACTGCATGACCGAGCGGAGCGAGGTCATCGACCGATCAGGTTGAGGTGCGTCGGCGGTGGTTCGACTGATCGCACCGACGCCCCGGTCGCCGAGCCGCTCGACAGGCAGCAGACCGGGAGGCCAACTCGATGGGCAGCGTCCAGATCGTCACCACGATCCTCGCGGCCGCCATCACCGCCGTTGCGGTGTGGCTTGCGGTACGTGCGGTCATGAAGATGACGGCAGTGATCCGGTTGGGTCAGCCCGATCCGACCCGCTCCGGTGACAAGGTCAGCCGTACCAAGACCATGCTCGCGGAGACCGCCGGGCACACGCGGATGCTCCGCTGGAGCGTGGTCGGCGCGGCGCACTGGTTCGTGATGGTCGGCTTCATCGTGCTGTCACTGCTGGTGCTCGAAGCCTACTTCGAGGTCGTGTCGTCGACCGGCGGGCTGCCGCTGATCGGCACCTGGACGCTCTACGGGCTGGTCACCGAGTGGATCGGCATTCTGGGCATCATCGGTATCGCGGTCCTGATCGCGATCCGATTGGCGAACCGGCCGAACCGGGCGGGCCGCCGGTCGCGGTTCACCGGCTCCACCATGTGGCAGGGCTACTTCGTCGAGGCGGTCGTCCTCGCCGTGCTGGTCATGGGCTTTGTGATCCGTGGCTTCAAGGTGGCCACCGACCACTTCGAGTACCCCGCCTGGGCCACCCCGCTCAGTCACGCGGTCGGTGCCCTGCTGCCGGGCTGGGAGTCCGGTGTCAGCGTGGCCGCGCTCATCAAGATCTCGATCTCGATGGCCTGGGTCATCGTGATCTCGCTGAACGTGACGATGGGTGTCGCCTGGCACCGCTTCCTCGCCTTCCCGAACATCTTCTTCAAGCGCAAGCCGGGCGCGGCCGGCTCCGGTCTCGGCGCGCTGCGGCCGATGATGAGCGCCGGCAAGCCGCTGGACTTCGAGGAGGCCGACCCCGAGTCCGACCAGTTCGGGGTGGCTCAGGTCGAGCAGTTCACCTGGAAGGGCCTGCTGGACTTCAGCACCTGCACCGAGTGCGGCCGGTGCCAGTCGCAGTGCCCGGCGTGGAACACCGGAAAGCCGCTGTCGCCGAAGCTGCTGGTGCTCAGCCTGCGCGACCACGCGTACGCCAAGGCGCCCTATCTGTTGGCCGGCGGCGGCAAGGACCTCACCGGCGAGGAGAAGGCCACCGCCGCGCAGCTCGCCCACGTCGACGTGCTGGCCCTCGCCGAGGCGGAGAAGCCGCTGGTCGGTGACGCGGAGTCCGGCGGCGTCATCGACCCCGACGTGCTCTGGTCCTGCACCACCTGCGGCGCCTGCGTGGAGCAGTGCCCGGTGGACATCGAGCACGTCGACCACATCGTGGACATGCGCCGCTACCAGGTGCTCATCGAGTCCAGCTTCCCCTCCGAGGCCGGGGTGATGCTGCGCAACCTGGAGAACAAGGGCAACCCGTGGGGCGCACCGCAGAACACCCGTGAGGACTGGACCAAGGGTCTCGACTTCGAGGTTCCCCGGGTCGGTGAGGTCTCCGACTTCGAGTACCTCTTCTGGGTGGGCTGCGCCGGAGCGTTCGAGGACCGGGCGAAGAAGACCACCCGGGCCGTCGCGACCCTGCTCAACGAGGCCGGTGTCTCCTTCGCCATCCTCGGCGAGGGCGAGACCTGCTCCGGCGACCCGGCCCGGCGGATCGGCAACGAGTTCGTCTTCCAGATGCTGGCCCAGCAGAACGTCGAGACCTTGAACGAGGCGTTCGAGGGCCGGGAGAAGGCCAAGCGCAAGATCGTCGCGACCTGCCCGCACTGCTTCAACACCCTGGGCAACGAGTACGGACAGCTGGGTGGTGAGTTCGAGGTGGTGCACCACACCCAGTTGCTGGCCCACCTGGTCGCCACCGGCAAGCTCACTCCGGTCCAGCCGGTCGACGGTGGGGTGACCTACCACGACCCCTGTTACCTCGGGCGACACAATCGGGTCTTCACCCCGCCACGCGAGGTGCTCGGCAGCGCTATCGAGGGTGAGCTGACCGAGATGCCACGTAACAGCGAACGGTCCTTCTGCTGCGGTGCCGGTGGTGCCCGCATGTGGATGGAGGAGCGAATCGGGAAGCGGATCAACGTGGATCGGGTCGAGGAGGCCATGTCCACCGGTGCGAAGACGGTCGCCGTCGGCTGCCCGTTCTGCTCGACCATGCTCACCGACGGGGTGAACGGCAAGGGCGCCGGTGAGCAGGTCGAGGTCATCGACGTGGCTACCGTGCTGCTTCGGTCGGTCAAGCCCGACCAGGCGGCAGGCGCTGCGGAGAGCGCGCCCGTGGCTGGCTGACCAGCGCGTACGCATCGGGTCGGGCGGCACCTTCAACGGTGCCGTCCGGCCCGGTTTTGTATTGGCATGCATAACTGTCACGAATTGGTCGACACCCTTAGTGTGCGTACCGTCGCACAAAGGTGAATGAGCCGATGGTCGCCTTGATTTACCCGCCGGGCCTTCCCTAATGTTGGGCACCGACCGCCGTGGGTCGCCTGTTCCCGTCTCTACCGCTCGCGGGACGCCCGGGTGGTCGGTTGCAAAGGAGACGCTGCCGGTGGCAACCATGCCCCTCCATCGTCACGCGCCGGGACGAACCCGTCCGGGCGCGCTGCGCCGGGCCGCGCGTGGGCTGGTGGTCCTCGTCGCCGCCGCCGCGGTCGGTGCCGGCCTACTCGCCGCCCCCGCGTACGCCGCTCCCTCGGTCGAGGAGATCGAGGCACAGATCGACAAGCAGTGGCAGAAGCTCGAACCCACCATCGAGCAGTACAACAAGGTGCGCTCCCAGCTGCGGGTCAATCGGCAGAAGTCGAAGAGCCTGGAGAAGAAGATCCAGCCGCTGGCCCTCGAAACCGAGCTGGCGATGAACCGGGTGGCCGACCTCGCCTCCCGCTACTACATCACCGGGCCGTCGCAGGAGATCGGCGTCGTGCTGCTCAACGCGAAGCCCGACGAACTCGGTGAGCAGATGGCCCTCCTCAACCGGCTCGCCGCGCAGGAGCGCCGCGAACTTGAGGGCGTCATGAAGATCCGCAAGAAGTACGACGCCCAGAAGGCCAAGCTCGACGCGCTGATCGCCGACCAGGAGGCGAAGGAAAAGCAGCTGGCGGCGAAGAAGAAGCAGATCGACGCCGAGATCAAGCGGCTGGAGAAGTCGCTGCCGGTGACCGTGGTCAAGACGACCAACTGCCCGACCGTCAAGGACGTGGTCAGCGCCGCCGCGCGGACGGCCATCCAGACCGCCTGTGCACAGGTGGGCAAGCCGTACGTGTGGGGTGCCACCGGGCCGAACTCGTTCGACTGCTCCGGGCTCACCCAGTACGCGTACAAGGCCGCCGGTATCTACCTCACCCACTTCACCGGTGCCCAGTGGAACGAGGGCAAGGCCGTTTCCCGGTCCGAGGCACGCCCCGGCGACCTGGTCTTCTTCCGCAGCGATGTCAGCCACGTCGGGCTCTACCTGGGCAACAACCAGATGGTGCACGCGCCACGGGCTGGCAAGCCGGTCAACGTCTCGCCCATCACCACCATGCCGATCGCCGGATTCCGTCGACCCGGCTGAGGCGCCACCGCCGCGCTGGTTGAGCGGTCGCACAGGAACTCCCGAGGGCCCCCGGTCAAGTCGACGGGGGCCCTCGTCATTGTCGGATGTCAGCACCCACAGTGACGGTGCGGTTGTGTTGCGTATCGATGGCGATCGTCCCTACGCTGGGCAATCGTCGGCCGCTGGCAGATCCGCCCAGCCCGGGTGGTAACGGTCTGACACCGCCGAGTCGCTCGTGAGCGAGCCGGGGACCCAGGTGCCCGGGGTGAATCCGTGAGGGTCACGGTAGGGCGTCCCTTCCCGCCCGAACCCGTCAGCTAACCCGGTAGGCGGTACGGAGGAAGGAGCACGGAGCCCGGTGGCACACCATGCCCCTCGGCGACCGTCACCGCAGCCGGGCATTCCCGGCCGAGCGACGGCTGCGCCGCGTTTCCGCTGGTACCGCTACACATTGGCCGCCCTGACCACGACCGCCGTGCTGCTGAGCGGCGGGGTCGCGGTGGCGTGGGCCGACCCGAGGGTCGCCGACATCGAGAGCCGGATCGACAAGGACTGGAACCGGCTCGAAGCCGTCATCGAACAGCACAACGCCACCCGGCAGGACCTGGCCGGCAGGCGGCGGGAGGCGGAGGCCCTGGACGCCCGGATCATGCCCCTGCAACGCCAGGTGGACGAGGCCCTGGACCGGGTCGGCAAGCTCGCCGCCGGGGCGTACAAGGGAGACCAGGTACGGGCGGTCAACATGCTGCTCGGGGCCCGGTCACCAGGTGAGGTCGTCGAGCACATCGGCCTGCTCGACCGCTACGCCCGCTTCCAGCAGGAGGACATCCGGCACGCGAGTGACCTGCGCGACGAACTCGCCGCCGCCAAGGCCAGGTTGGACAGCACCATCGACCAGCTCACCCGCACCGAGGCCGAGCTGGCGCGTAAGCGGCACCAGATCGACGCCGAGATCGACCGGTTGCAGCGGCTCCGGCTGCGGGCGTACGGCAAGGGAGGCGGTGGGCCATTGCGACCCGCCCCCTGCCCGGCCAGGTATCCCGGCGGGGCGGCCGGCGAGGCGGTCACCTTCGCCTGCGCACAGATCGGCAAGCCGTACTCGTGGGGTGCCGAGGGCCCGCACGCGTACGACTGTTCCGGGCTGACGTTGGCCGCGTGGTCACGGGCCGGGGTCTCGCTGCCGCACAACGCCGCGCGGCAGCGTCGGGTCACCGCGTCGGTCAGCCGCGCCGAGCTGCGCCCCGGCGATCTCGTCTTCTACTACCGCGACCTGCACCACGTGGGCATGTACGTCGGCGGTGGCTGGGTGGTGCACGCCTCCCGGGCGGGTCAGCCGGTCAAGATGAAGCGGCTGGACAGCAGCCCGGTGCACAGCTTCGGTAGACCCGGTTAGCCGCTCGCCCACCGACTTCGGTGACCCGGCTGGGCTCGTACCGCCCGAATGTGGACCTGGCCTGCCCGCGCGAGCGTCAGCGGGTGGGCCAGGTGCGCCAGCTCTGCCAGGCGCGGCTCGGCGTCGGCCCGCGCTGACCCTGGTAGCGGGAGCCGTAGACGGCCGATCCGTACGGGTGCTCGGCCGGTGAGGAGAGCCGGAAGATGCAGAGCTGGCCGATCTTCATGCCCGGCCACAGGGTGATCGGCAGGTTGGCCACATTGGACAGCTCAAGGGTGACGTGACCGGAGAAGCCTGGGTCGATGAAGCCGGCGGTGGAGTGGGTGAGCAGGCCGAGTCGGCCCAGGCTGGACTTGCCTTCGAGGCGGCCGGCGAGCTGGTCGCCCAGGGAGATGACCTCCAGCGTGGAGGCGAGCACGAACTCACCCGGGTGCAGCACGAAGGCCTGGCCGTCGGGCACCTCGACGGGAGAGGTGAGGTCGTCCTGCCGGGTCGCCGGGTCGATGTGGGTGTAGAGGTGGTTGTTGAAGACCCGGAACAGCTTGTCCAGGCGTACGTCGATGCTGGAGGGCTGCACCAGAGTGGGCTCGAACGGTTCGAGGGCCAGGGTGCCCGCCTTGATCTCGGAGACCAGGTCGCGGTCGGAGAGCAGCATCGCCACACCATAGCTGTCCGTATGCGATCGGCGTGTTCGACTACCCGCTTCGAACGTGTGTTCGATAGGATGTCCCCATGGCTTCCTGGTCCGAATTCGCCGCTGACGAGCCTCGACTCGCCGACGGGATCCGCCTTCTCATGCAGCAGTACGGCCCTGGCTTCGGCTATCTGGCCACGGTCCGCGCCGACGGCGGGCCCCGGGTGCACCCGGTCTCCCCGGTGATCACCGACGACGGTCTCTACTGCTTCGTGATCGACTCACCGAAGCGACGCGACCTGGAACGCGACGGCCGTTACGCACTGCACTCGTTCCCGCCGGAGGAGAGCGACGACGAGGCGTACGTCGCTGGTCGGGCCCGACCCGTTACCGACGACGCCACCGTCGCCCGGCTGGCGCTCGCCTCGCGGGCCGCCCCGCACGCCGACTGGCGTCTCTTCGAGTTCACGGTCGACGTGGCGATGCTGGCCCGTCGTGAGCAGTCGGTGGGTGGGACGAGCGGCCTGGCGTCCCGCCCGGCCGTTCAGGTCTGGCTCGACCCGGCCGGCGGCGCCCATCAGGCGACCCGCCCGGTGCCGACCCGCCCCGGGCGGCATCACCGCTGCGCCGCCTGACCCGCACACGCAGGTGCCGGCCCGTCCCACGGAGCCGGCACCTGAGTACGCGGTGCTGCGAGCGCTGCTATGCGCGGTAGGCGTTCCAGGCGTTGATCATGCGGGTGGCCTGACCCGGCGTGAACTGGTACATGCAGGAGTCGTACGAGTAGTCCATGAAGTTGGTGATCGGGTCCAGGCCTGGGCTTGAGCAGGTGTCCCGACCGGTCGGGCACCCGCTGGCCGGCGAAGCCTCGGCAGGGGTGTCCGAGACCTGGTCGCCGCTGCCTGAGCAGCCGCCCTGGAAGGTGTGGTACAGGTTCAACCAGTGGCCGACCTCGTGGGTGCCGGTGTCACCGTGGTTGTAGTTGGTGGCGGTGCCGCCCGGCAGCGATTCGCTCAGCACGACCACGCCGTCCATGACGTTCAGGGTGTTCTGCGGGAAGGTCGCCCAGCCGAGCAGGTTGTTGCTGAGCGCACCGAGGTAGATGTTGAGCGTCGACTTGTTGCCCTGACGCAGTTGGGTCTTCATCTGCCGCTCGGCCGACGAGCCCTGCCGGATCGGGTACCACGACGAGTTGGTGACCCGGTTGATGCTCTGCAACTGGAACGCGAAGGCGGTGGCGGCACCACCCGTCGCACCGCTGAACGACTGGTTCAGCACGTTGATCTGCGAGTGGATCATCGAGTCGGGGATGTTTCCGCCGGCCCGGGTCGTGTCCCGACGGATCACGTGCACCACCACCGGGATGGTGACAGAGGCTGCTGCGGCCTGGGTGCTCAGCGTGCGTTGGCCAACTCGCTTGGCGCGCTCCTGCAGGATGTCGGCGAACTCGGCCTCGCGCTGGTGCACCTGCGCGGGGGTCAGGTGGTTCGGATCGTGGTCGACGACGCTGCCACCCTTGGCCCGCGCCAGGGAGCCCAGGTGATCCTCACACACCTCGTCGGCGGTGACGGCCGCCGCCGCAGGGGCCGCGGTCGTGGTGGAGGCCGGCAGCACGCCGACCATGGCCACGCCGAGCAGCAGGGCGAACGACGTCGATGCGATGCCGGCCATGCGCCGGTTCAGCAGGACGGGACGCGGTCCCATAAGCCCACCTCTTTCTGGCGACGCGACCGGGGTTGTGTCGCGTCGTGCGGAAAACGTGGGGCAGACGTTACAACCCATCGAAGCATTTGAACATGGCCATATGTTGCGCGAGGGTGAAACTTTCTCCCGCATCCGCCCTGGCCTCGCCCGCCCTGGAAGCGAATCGGGCAACTTCGGGCATATGGCCTGTCTGGGTGATCGTGGCGTAGCGACGTCTAGGCGGCCCTGTCGCGGAGCGACCACGCCGTGCGACGGCATCCTGTGGCGCGGGTCGGCGTCGTGTGGGATGTGGTTCGGGTCGGGCTCGTGCGGCGCGGTGGAGCCCTGGATGCACCGGCGGGGGATGCTCGGGTAGAGTGACCTCGCCTGCGGGTGTAGTTCAATGGCAGAACATCAGCTTCCCAAGCTGACAGTGCGGGTTCGATTCCCGTCACCCGCTCCAACGCGAAAGGCCCTGGCCGGGACGTAAGTCCTGACCAGGGCCTTCGATGCTTCAGAGGTCTGGCGCGCGGCTGTGCAGCGGCAACTGTCCCCTGCCCGTCGGAGTGTCGGCTCACTGCTCACCCCCTGGCCGGGTCTCTGCGGTAACGCGCGTTGCGACCGAGGTGAGCCCCTACGCTGGTGATCATGAGGGTTGGCATCGTGATCCTGCCCGACCAGCGCTGGTCGGTGGCCCGGCACCGCTGGCGACAGGCCGACGACTGGGGGTTCGAGCACGCCTGGACGTACGACCATCTGGGCTGGCGCGATCTCGTGGACGGTCCCTGGTTCGACTCGATGACGACGTTGACCGCCGCCGCGACGGTGACCACCCGGATCCGTCTCGGCACTCTGGTCGCCTCGCCGAACTTCCGGCACCCGGCGGCCTTCGCCCGGCAGGTGACCGCGCTGGACGACATCTCAGGCGGGCGGGTGTTGCTCGGCCTCGGAGCCGGCGGCATCGGGTTCGACGCGGCTGTGCTCGGCGGTGAACCGCTGACGCCACGGCAGCGGGTCGACCGGTTCGCCGAGTTCACCGAGTTGCTCGACACGATTCTGCGGCAGGACGGGGCCACCTGGCGGGGGGACTGGTTCGCGGCGGTGGACGCGCGGAGCAATCCGGGATGCGTGCAACGGCCCCGGGTGCCGTTCGTGGTGGCCGCCAACGGCCCCCGGTCGATGCGGACCGTGGTCCGCTTCGGTCAGGGGTGGGTGACCACCGGTGTCGGCGGGGAGGACCTGGACGACTGGTGGTCGGGAGTGGCGCAGGTGACCACACGTCTGGACCGGGCCTTGGCGGCCGAGGGGCGTGACCCGGCGAGTCTGGACCGCTACCTGTCGCTGGATTCGGCACCGGTCTTCTCGCTGAGTAGCGCACGGTTCTTCGCCGACCAGGTGGAACGCGCGGCGAAGCTCGGTTTCACCGACGTGATCACGCACTGGCCGAGGGAGAGCAGCTGGTACGCCGGTGACGAGGCGGTCCTGACGGAGGTCGCCACCCGTCTGCTGCCCGAGTTGCGCGGCTGAACCCGCCGGTCACTACCCGCTGGGGCACTCAGGTGCCGAGGTCGCCGGTGGGGATGTCGCCGACTCCGGCGGAGACCAGGCGGAAGCGTACGCACACGATCTCGCTGTCGTCGGTGACCGGTGTGCCGGCGCGGGCCCAGTAGGCGGCGTGCCCGGCCCGCCACTCCTCGATCGACCGGTCGCCCTCCCCCTCTGCGCGGGCGAAGTCCCACGGCACCTCGGCGAACCGGGTCACCTCGACTCCGGTCACCTGGACGACGGCCAGGAGTGAGTCCGCGTCGTCGACGAGGGCCAGGTGCTCTCCGACGTGCTCGAGTTCCTCACCCTCGTCGACGTACTCGCGCAGCAGGCCGGCGGTGGCGGTCTTCACGCCAGCCAGCACGAGGGTGTTGAGGCGGGTCCGTAGTTCACCCGGGGTGCCGAGGTCCAACGTGCGGAGTCCGCCTATCCGTGGCCACATCCTGCCGAGGTTATCGCCCGCTCGCGGGGATCCGGTGTCGCTTCAACCGTGCCGGCCGGGTTTGAGGGGGTACGGTCGATGGCCGACGACAAGGAGATGCCGATGGCGGGCCGACGTGCGGTGCTCATCCCGGGACGCGGGTACGACACCCGGTACCCCCTCTTCCTCTACCTGGGCGAAGCGCTCCGCCGGCTCGGTTTCGGGCTGCACGGGATCTCCTGGCAGGTGCCGGAGAACTTCGACATCGACACCATCGACAGGTGGGTGTGTGACCACGTCGCCCCGACCCTGCACGAGCGGACGGACCTGCTGGTCGGCAAGTCGCTCGGCACCCTCGCCGCGCCGCTCGCGGCCAGCCGGGGGTTGCCTGCCGTCTGGCTCACCCCGCTGCTGCACCGGGGTGAGGTGGTCGACGCGCTGCGTCGCGCCTCGGCACCGTTCATCCTGGTCGGCGGCACCGCAGACTCGTCCTGGGACGGTCGGATCGCCCGGCAGTTGACCCCGCACGTGCTGGAGATCCCGGGTGCCGACCACGCGTTGATGGTGCCTGGCCCGCTGGCCCGCTCCGCTGAGGCGCTCGGCCAGGTCTGCACCGTGGTCGAGGACTTCGTCCGCTGACCCCTCCCGGTCGTCGGCCGCGAGGTCGTCGATCGGCGAGGTCGTGGGCCACGGCTGTCAGGCCGGGAGATCGGTGGAGGTCAGCAGGGCCGTGATGCGCAGTTCTGCCGCCACTGTCGATGGGCAGTCGGCGACCACGGCGGCGGTGCCGACCGGTTCGGCTCCTCGGGCGCGGCAGATCTCGTAGACGGCGCGTACCTGGGCGGCGGTGTCCACCCAGTCGTCCACCACCAGTACCCGGTCGCCCGGTCCCAGGTGCCGGTCACGGACCGCGAGGTCCACCCGCCGACCGCGAAAGTCGGGGGGACTCTGCGCCCAGGTCAACGGCCCGGCGGGCAGCCGTCCGTCACCTGGCTTGTGCGCGGCCACGAATCCCACGCCGAGGGCGGTGGCTGCCAGCGGGCCGAGGAGGAATCCGGTGACGGCGGGGGACACCACCACGGTGGGCCGGGCCGCCCGGAACGGCGCGACCAGCGCGGGCCCCAGCGCGGTGAGCGTCGCCGGGTCTCGCCACCATCCGGAGATATCGCTGACCAGGTGGGTCGAACCCGGGCCGGGGTCGACCCATCCGAACAGCTCGACGAGGCGTTCTCTCAGCTCAGCGGGCATGTCTCCATCCTGCGCCAGGCGCGTTGCGCACGGGACCGCCTGGCCCACCACCGATCGGATGATCGGCTTCACGTATCACCCTAATTGCGGGCATACCATCATGATCACGTTGACTTCGGAAGTGCTTCTCTCGTTATGGTCCGAGCCGGTTTGACCCGCTGAGAAAGGACCGGGCTGGTGGCTGGCAAGCACTCCCGTACCCGCAGGATCACCTCACCGGCCGGTCTCACGGCCAGCGCCGTGGTGGCGGTCGCGCTCGCCGTCGGCGGTACCGTCGGTGCGGTTCGGCTGACCGCCGGGTCGGAGCCGGTACGACCGGCCGCGATCGACCTCGCGCCCACCACCGAGACGAGCGCTGCTCCGTCCGGCTCGCCGAGCGCGTCGCCGAGCGCCAGCGCCAGTGTCACCGCGTCGCCGAGCCCGACGGTGCGTCCGACGCCGAGCCGCACCACCCAGGCGCCCTCCCGCAGCAAGCCGCGTACGGCCAGCCCGACGCCGAAGCCGACGGCCAAGAAGACGACGGCCCGCCCGGTGGTCGACACCGGCTCCTGCGGCGCCTCCTTCTACTGGCAGGGCCAGATGACCGCCAACGGCGAGACGTTCAACCCGGAGGCGATGACGGCCGCGCACAAGACGCTGCCCTTCGACACGAAGGTCCGGGTGATCAACCCGGCCAACGGTAAGTCGGTCACCGTCCGGATCAACGATCGTGGTCCGTTCATCGAAGGACGCTGCCTGGACCTGGCGCGCGCCGCGTTCGCCGAGATCGCGTCGCTCGACCTCGGCCACATCGAAGTTCGCTACGAGGTGCTCGGCTGAGGCGGTGGAGCGCCGCGATCGGCTCCGGCGCGGGGTCCTCGTGGCCAGAACAGTCTCGTTCGAGGGGCCAGGCTCATTCTTTCGTACACGTACATCGGGCATGCTGTCGGATGTACGCACGCAACTCCTCCAGCCGGGCCGCGGCCCGCTGAGCCCCGGATCCCGCGCCGGCCTCGGCGCGGCCCTCGGCCTGCTCGGAATCGTCTCGGCGGTCGAGCTGGCGGATGGTCGTACCGCCAACCACATCGCGCTGATGGTGGCCGCTCCGTTCCTGGCCGCGGCGCTGGCCTCGTGGCGGGTCGTACTCGGCGTGGGGATCACCGCCTCCGTGCTGGGGGCGACCTTCGCCCTGGCGGAGTGGCCGGTCTCGCTGTCCACGGCGGTCGCGGTGGCCGGCATCGCGCTGGGCACCGGCATCGCGGGGGCGGTCGCGGCGGTACGCCAACGGCAGGCGGAGCAGATCGCCGAGTTGTCGAAGCTCGCCATGGTGGCCCAGCAGGCGGTGTTACGCCCGCTCGGCCCGCAGGTGGGTGCCCTGTCGGTGGCGGGACGGTACATATCGTCGACCGCCACGGCCGAGATCGGCGGTGACCTCTACGAGGCGATCGAGACGCCGTACGGCGTACGGATGATCATCGGTGACGTACGCGGCAAGGGCCTTGAGGCGGTCCGGTTGGCCAGCATCGTGCTCGGCTCGTACCGGCACGTCGCCTATGAGCGGGCCGATCTGCGGGCCGTGGTCACGGACCTGGACCGGGCGGTGGCGCGTAACGTCGGCGACGAGGACTTCGTCACCGCTGCGCTGGTCGAGGAGCGCGGTGGCACGCTCACCATCGTCAACTGCGGGCACCCCGCGCCGCTGCTGCTGCGTCGCGGTGCGGTGATCTCCCTTGAGCCACCGTCGCCGGCGCCTCCGCTGGGCTTCATGCCGGTGGTCCGGCCACGGGTGGAACGGCTGGAGCCGGGCGATCGGTTGCTGCTGTTCACCGACGGGCTCGGCGAGGCGCGTCGGGACGGCGAGTTCTTCCCCACCACTGACCGGGCCTGGCGGTTGCTCGGTCACGGTACGGTCGGCGACGGCCTCGCCTCGCTGGAGACCGCACTGGTCGAATGGGTGCACGGCCACCTCGACGACGACATCGCGCTGGTCCTGATGGAGTACACGGGCTCACCGGGGGACGCGACGGCAGCGGTGCCGAGCTGGGAGGTCGGCGCGGCCGAGGGGTGAGAACATCCGGGGCGACCAGGGTGACGTGACCTGAACGGCAGGTGTGTAATGCCTGTCACTATCGAGACCGGGTTGTCGCTTCCTACCCGTGAGTAATAGAGTCAGGGTTACTGATCGGTAACACCTGTCCGGAAGCGGGGCCAGCGACATGACCCACTACAAGAGCAACCTTCGGGACCTCGAATTCAACCTGTTCGAGGTGTTCGGAGCGGACCGGGCGTTCGGCCAGGAGCCGTACTCCGACCTCGACGTCGAGACGGCCCGGACCTTCCTCGCCGAGATGGACCGCCTGGCACGCGAGGACCTGGCCGCCAGTTACACCGACAGCGACCGCAACCCACCGGTCTTCGACCCGGCCACCCACACCGCGCCGCTGCCGGAGTCGTTCAAGAAGTCGTACCAGGCGTTCATGGACTCCGAGTTCTGGCGGCTGGACCTCCCCGACGAGCTGGACGGCAGCAACGCCCCCCGGATGCTGTGGTGGGCGCTCGCCGAGCTGGTGCTCGGCTCGAACGCGCCCATCTGGATGTACGCCTCCGGCCCGTCCTTCGCACACGTGCTGAGCGTCGAGGGCACCGAGCAGCAGAAGAAGTGGGCGAAGCTCTTCGTCGACAAGCAGTGGGGTTCGACCATGGTGCTCACCGAGCCGGACGCCGGCTCGGACGTGGGCGCTGGCCGGGCCCGCGCCATCCCGCAGCCGGACGGCTCCTGGCACATCGAGGGCGTGAAGCGCTTCATTACCTCTGGCGAGCACGACCTGACCGACAACATCGTCCACTACGTACTCGCCCGTCCGGTCGGCGTAGAGGGCGTCGGTGGGCCCGGCACCAAGGGTCTGTCGCTCTTCGTCGTCCCGAAGTACCACTTCGACGAGGAGACCGGCGAGCTGGGCGAGCGCAACGGCGTGTACGCCACCAACGTCGAACACAAGATGGGCCTCAAGGTCTCCAACACCTGCGAGCTGACCTTCGGCGAGCACGGTGTGCCGGCCAAGGGCTGGCTGATGGGCGACAAGCACGACGGCATCCGGCAGATGTTCATGATCATCGAGTACGCCCGGATGCTCGTCGGCACCAAGGCGATCGCCACCCTCTCCACCGGCTACCTGAACGCCCTGGAGTACGCCAAGAACCGGGTGCAGGGCGCTGACCTGCTCCAGTCGACGGACAAGACCGCGCCCCGGGTCACCATCACCCACCACCCCGACGTGCGGCGCTCGCTGCTGCTGCAGAAGTCGTACGCCGAGGGCCTGCGGGCTCTGGTCTGCTACACCGCCTCCTGGCAGGACAAGGTCGCCATCGCCGAGGCGGCCGGTGACGAGCAGGCCACCAAGCTGGCCAAGCGGGTCAACGACCTGCTGCTGCCCCTGGTCAAGGGCGTCGGCTCGGAGCGGGCGTACGAGCTGCTCGGGCACGAGGCGTTGCAGACCTTCGGCGGCTCCGGCTTCCTTCAGGACTACCCGCTGGAGCAGTACGTCCGGGACGCCAAGATCGACACGCTGTACGAGGGCACCACGGCGATCCAGAGCCTCGACCTGATCTTCCGGAAGATCGTCCGCGACAACGGCAAGGCCCTGATGGCCGTGGCCGGCGAGATCCAGGAGTTCATCACCACCGAGGCGGGCAACGGCCAGCTCAAGGAGGAGCGGCAGGCGCTCGGCAAGGCACTCGCCGAGATTCAGAACATCATCGGCGTGATGACCGGTTGGCTGGGTGAGGCGCAGGGCGGTGACGCCCGGGCGCTGTACAAGGTCGGACTCAGCAGCCGGCGGTTCCTGCTGGCGATCGGCGACGTGGTGGTCGGCTGGCTGTTGCAGAAGCAGGCCGACGTGGCGCTGAAGGCCCTCGCCGGTGAGGTGACGGCGGCGGACAAGGCGTTCTACACCGGAAAGGTGGCCGCCGCCCGGTTCTTCGCCCGCGAGGTGCTGCCCCGCGTCGGCGCGGACCGACGGATCATCGAGAACACCGACCTGGACGTCATGGACGTCCCGGAGGAAGCGTTCTGAGCCACGGGATTCCCCACCGCGACGCGCGATAGCGGCGCGTCGCGGCCCGTGGTACCCGACAGCCGGCAGGGTTCGCCCTGCCGGCTGTCGTCGTGCTGGCCGTGGTCGTCCGGGGAGTGGGTAAATCCCCCGGCGGCGGGTATCCGTGGCTGACCAGTCCGAGTAGGCCCAGAGCAACCGCACGGGGGAGTGCCGCGCACATGGGCATTGGTAGTGGGATCTTCCTGATCGCGATCGGCGCGATCCTGACCTTCGCCATCCGGGCCAACGTCTGGTGGATCGACCTCCGGGCCGTCGGCTGGGTCTTCATCCTGGCCGGGCTGGCCGTGCTGCTCACCACACTGTGGTTCTGGCAGGACCGTCGAAAGCGGGCACGGACCCTGATCGTGGAGGAGAACCGGCTGTCGCATCCGACCGCGATGATGCCGCCGCCGCCCGATCCACCTCCGCCGACCGCGCCACCGAGCTGAGCGTCCGCCTCAGCCCACACCGCACGCGTCAACCGCGTGCGGTGTGCCGTGTTTCGATCTCGGCCGCGCCACGGCCCAGGCGCGCCCAGGACACGGCCGTCCGGTGCACCACGAGGCCGCTGGTGCGCAGTCCCTCCGGATCCGCCCGGAGCGGGTCGAGCAGTTCGGACAGCAGCGAGATGCCGGGGTTGTGGGCGATCAGCAGGACCGTCGCCGCGCTCGGCGACACCTGGCGGATCAGGCCCAGCAGATCCTCCGGGCGAGCCTCGTAGGCATCCGGTTCGTAGCTGACCGCCGGGGCCGAACCAGTGGGGCCGTTCTCCGACCATGAGCCGGTCATGCCCGCCTGGACGTCGTGCCACGTCTGTCTGGTGCGTACCGCCGCTGAGCAGAGCACCACGTCGGGCAGCAGCTCGTGCTGAACCAGCCACACCCCTGCGGCTGCGGCGTCCGCCCGACCGCGAGCGGCCAGCGGGCGTTCGACGTCAGGACGGCCCGGGGCGGGTGCTTCGGCCTTGGCGTGCCGCAACAGCACCAGTGTCCGCTCGTGGTGCGCGTCGTCCGCCATGGTTCCAGCTTGCCCGATTGACAATCGGTGTGCCGGGGTAAGTGGGTCGATGCCGCAACCTCATCCGTGGCCGCGGCGGAGTGGAACCAGCTTCGATAGCCAAGGAGACGACGAGATGGGCATCGGTGGCAGTATTTTCCTGATCGCACTGGGTGCGATCTTCGCGTTTGCCGTGGAGGCGAACCTGGGCTGGCTCGACCTGAGCGTCGTCGGCTGGGTGCTGATGCTCGCGGGCGTCGCCGGGCTGCTGGTGACCCTCTACTTCTGGAACTCGCGTCGGCGCCCGGTCGTCGCGCCGGTGCGCGAGGAACGGGTGATGGCCGATCGCGCGGTGCCGGTCCAGGAGGACCGGGTGGTCCAGGAGTACCGCGAGGTGCGCCGGCCCGGTCCCACGATCTGACCCCGACCCGACGGACTCAGCGGGGGTGGTGAGCAACGAGGCTCACCACCCCCGCTGTCGTCGTACCCAGGTCAGGCGAAGAGTGCGAAGTAGATGGCGATGTGGTGGCAGATCGCGGCGACCAACGTGCAGGCGTGGAAGAACTCGTGGTGTCCGAAGACGGTGGGCCACGGATTGGGGCGACGCAGCGCGTAGAAGACCGCCCCCACGGTGTAGATCGCGCCACCGACGGCGAGCAGCACCAGCGCGGTGACCCCGCCCTGGCGGAGGATGTCGGGCAGCATCGCCACGGACACCCAGCCCAGGGCGAGATACAGCGGGGCGGAGACCCACCGGTTGGCGTGCGGCCAGATCAGCTTCAGCGCCACCCCTCCTAGCGCGCCACCCCAGACGATCGACAGCATTATGACGGCGGCCCGGGTCTCCAGCAGCAGCAGGCAGAACGGCGTGTACGTGCCGGCGATGAACAGGAAGATCATCGAGTGGTCCATCCGGCGCATGACCGCGTAGCCGCGCGGGGACCACACCCGACGGTGGTACAGCGCGCTGGTGCCGAAGAGACCGCAGACGGTGAAGCTGTAGACGGCCGCACTGATCAGCGGGGTCCAGCCGGGACGGGTGGCGGCGATCGAGCAGAGCACGATGCCGCAGACCAGGGCGACGAAGAAGGCGTACGTGTGCAGCCAGCCGCGCATCCGGGGTTTCCCGATGTCGACCGGCTTGAGCCGGGGGCGTGCTGAGGTGGTCACGTCAATAGGTTACGGCAGCGTAGGTTACTTTCGGGTAGTGCATCTGGTCACGCCCCCGCGACCAGCGGACGACGCGGCAGCGGAGGCGTTTACGAGAAGATAGCGGAATGCGGATCAGACGGGTCGGCACGCACGCCCTCCTGCTCGACCTCACCCTGCCGGAGGAGACCGATCCCCCCGCCGCGCCCCGCCGTGACACCGACGTGAGCGCCATCGTCGAGGCGTGGCGGGCGGAACTGTGGCGACGGCGCGAGCTGGGCGAACTGTCCGCCGTCGAGATCGTGCCGGCGGCCACCACCGTGCTGCTCGACGGCGTCGCGGATCCGTCGGCCACCGCCGCCCGGATCGCCGGCTGGACCGTCGCACCGTCCGCCGACACCGAGGCGGCCGAGCCCGGTGCCACCGCCGCCCACCTCGTCCGGATACCGGTGACCTTCGACGGAGCGGACCTGCCCCGGGTGGCGGAACACTGGCGCACAGACGTACCGCACGTCGTGAGCCGCCTACGGGAGACCGAGTTCCAGGTCGCGTTCTGCGGTTTCGCACCCGGCTTCGGGTACCTCACCGGGCTGCCCGCCGAACTGACGGTGCCTCGGCTGCCGACGCCCCGTCCCCGGGTACCGGCCGGGTCGGTGGCCCTGGCCGGGCGGTACGCGGGGATCTACCCCTCCGCCTCCCCCGGCGGCTGGATGCTGGTCGGACGGACCGAAGTAACCCTGTTCGACGTGACCGCGGACCCACCGGCACTGCTCAGCCCCGGCACCCGGGTCCGGCTGGTGCAGCAGTGACCGGCCAGGTCGAGGTGCTCCGGGCCGGGGCGTTGACCACCGTGCAGGATCTCGGCCGACCCGGTTGGGCGCATCTCGGCGTACCCCGATCCGGTGCGCTCGACCCGGCGGCCCTGCGGCTGGCCAACCGTCTCGTCGGCAACCCGGAGACCGCCGCCGGACTGGAAATCACCCTGACCGGCTGCGAGCTGCGCCCCACCCGGGCCACCACCGTCGCCGTGGTGGGCGCCGAGGCCGACGTACGGGTCGGCCACCGTCCCGGCGACACCGGGCGTCCGCTGGCCGTACCGGGCGGGGCGGTGCTGCGCATCGGTCCCGCCCGACGGGGCCTGCGCTGCTGGCTCGCGGTGGCCGGCGGGATCGCCGTCGCGCCGGTGCTCGGCAGCCGCGCCACCGACACCCTCGCCGGGATCGGACCGGCCCCACTGCGCGACGGCGACCTGCTGCCGCTCGGCACCCCCGCCGGACCACCCGCCCCGGTCGACGTCACCGTGCCCGTGGCAGCCCCCGCAGAGCTGTCGCTCACCGTCCGGCTCGGACCCCGGCACGACTGGTTCACCCCGGCGGCGCTGAAGACGCTGCTCGGTACGGCGTACCAGGTGAGTCCGTTGAGCAACCGGGTCGGCGTACGCCTCAGCGGCGCACCGCTACCCCGCGCGGTGCCCGGGGAACTGCCCAGCGAAGGGCTCGTCCTCGGGGCGGTGCAGGTGCCGGCGGACGGTCAGCCACTGGTCTTCCTCGCCGACCACCCGACCACCGGCGGATACCCGGTCATCGCGGTGGTGGACGACGTGACGCCGCTCGCGCAGGCCGGGCCAGGTACTACGGTCAGGTTCCATGGACCTCAACGCTGACCTCGGTGAGGGTTTCGGCATCTGGCGTCTCGGCGACGACCAGGCCCTGCTGAACCTGGTCACCTCCGCCAACGTCGCCTGCGGCTTCCACGCCGGAGACCCGGCCACCATGCGCCGGGTCTGTGCCGCCGCAGCGGAGCGGGGCGTCGCCGTCGGAGCCCAGGTCGGATATCGGGACCTGGCCGGCTTCGGTCGGCGGCACATCGCGTACGAGTTCGCCGAACTACGCGACGAGGTGCTCTACCAGCTCGGCGCGCTCGACGCCTTCTGCCGGGCGTACCGGACCCGGGTCCGCTACCTCAAGCCGCACGGCGCGCTCTACCACGCGGCGGCCAGCGAGGAGATGCCCGCAGCGGCCCTGGTGGCCGCGCTCGACGACTACGACCCGGAGCTGCCGGTCCTCTGCCCACCCGGATCCGTGCTGGCCCAGCTCGCTCAGGGCGCCGGCATCCGGGTGGTGGCCGAGGGGTTCGCCGACCGCAACTACCTGCCCAACGGCCGCCTGGTGCCGCGCACCGCACCGGACGCACTGGTCACCGACCCGCAGGAGGTGGCGCGCCGGGCGGTACGGATGGCCACCGAGCGGGTCGTGGTGACCGTCGACGGCAGCACGGTCCCGTGCGCGGTGGAGTCGGTGTGCCTGCACGGCGACAGTCCCGGCGCGGTGGCCGCCGCGGAACTCGTCCGCGCCGCGCTCCTCGACGCCGGCGTCACCCCCACCCCGTTCAGCTGAGAGCGGGTCCTCAGCCCGCGTCCATGCCCCGCAGGACCAACGGCAGCCGCGCGGCACCGCCGTCGACCACCCGCACCGGTACGCCCCAGTCCTGCCGGGTCAGGTGGCAGGCCGCGTGCTCCACATCGGCGTCACAGGTCGCCGCCTGGGCGGTCACCTGAAGCACCCCGCCGGACACCGAACCGTCGATCACCAGACGGCGGGACAGCTCCGTGCCGGTGCCGGCACCCTCGACCAGCAGCTCCGGCGGGGACGCCGAGACGACGAGCCGAGTCGACGGCCCGAAGGTGTCGTCCAGCTTCTGTCCGGGTGCCGGGGTGAAGACGACATCCAGGACGACCTCGCCCACGGCCAGATCCGTCGGCTTGCGCTCGGTGCGGTGCCGGGGACCGTCGACGGTCTCCGCACCCGCCGCCGACAGCGCACCGGGAGCCAGCCGGGTGATCCGGTGCGCCGCCGACTCCACCACCAGCACCGCGCCGTCGGCGGTGAGGACCAGGTCGCTCGGCTCGGCCAGCCCGGTGGCGACGGTGGCGACCTGATCGTCGGCCGGGTTGTAGCGGCGCACCGCGCCGTTGTACGTGTCGGCGATCAGCACCGAGCCGTCGGGCAGGGCGCAGACCCCGAGCGGATGCTGAAGCAGAGCGTTCGCCGCCGGGCCGTCCACGTGGCCGAAGTCGAACAGGCCCTGACCGACGGCGGTACCCAGGACGCCGTTCTCGACGTAGCGGATGGCGCTGGTCTCGCTGTCGGCCACCCAGAGCCGGCTGCCGTCGGTGGCGACGGCGAGCCCGGACGGCTGGGCCAGCCACGCCTGCGCCAGCGGCCCGTCACGCAGCGCCTCCACTGTGGTGCCGGCGTACATCCCGGCGGTGCGCTTGATCGGGTCGAACCACCAGAGCTGGTGGATACCCGCCATGGCAATGATGATCTTGTCGTCGTACCAGGCGAGGTCCCAGGGCGAGGAGAGGTCGACCGAGAGGGCGTCGTGCGCGTGGTCGTCGACCGTCGAGCGCCACTGCCGCCCGCTGCCCGCGACGGTGTGCACCTCGCCGGTGGACAGCCGTACTCCCCGCAACAGATGGTTGACGGTGTCGGCGACCACCAGGTCGTAACCGGCGACCTCGGCCACCTGTTGCGGCAGCAGGCACAACCCCTGAGGCTCGGAGAAGGTCGCGGCAGCGGCGGAGCCGTCGGTCCGACCCCGCTCGCCGGAGCCGATGGTACGCACGACGGTGTCCCCGTCGGTGCCCAACTCGACCAGGCGGTGCCGCGTCGAGTCGGAGACCAACAGGTTGCCGTCGGGCAGGGCCACCGCCTTACCCGGGAAGCGGAGCGTGGTCTCCGGCTCTGCGGGCGGGACGTACGGACCGTCTCCCCGGTGCAGGGTGCCCTTCGCCTCGTGCGTGGCGATCAGCTCGTCGATCAGCCGGGCCAGCCCGTCCGCGTGGCCCTCGCCCGCCATGGTGGCGACCACGTATCCCTCGGGGTCGATCACCGCGAGGGTCGGCCAGGCGCGGGCCGCGTACTGCTGCCACATGTCCAGCTCGGGGTCGTCGAGCACGGGGTGGTGTACGCCGTACCGCTCCACGGCGGCGGCCAGCGCGTCCGGGTCCTTCTCGTGCTCGAACTTCGGCGAGTGCACGCCGATCACCACCAGCACGTCGGCGTACTTCTGCTCCAGGGGACGCAGCTCGTCCAGGACGTGCAGGCAGTTGATGCAGCAGAAGGTCCAGAAATCGGCGATGACGATCTTGCCGCGCAGGTCGGCGAGGGTCAGCTCTCGTCCGCCGGTGTTCAACCAGGCCCGACCTCGAAGCTCGGGAGCCCGTACACGTGCACTCATGACCCCATCGTGCCCTACCAGCGGCGGGCAACCGGCTTGAAGGCAGGTCGGAGAGGCGTACCCGACATCGCCGTGGAATCTCGTCGCGGTTCGTCGGACAGAACGAGGCGGGGCCACGGTCGCCCATGACCCCGCCGACGATCACACGGGCTCAGCCGGCGGCCGCCTCCTTGAGGCAGAGCACCGGGTTGGCGGTGGCACCCCGGAGGTCGACGTGCGGCATGGCCGGATCGGGGCACTTGTCCTTCGACTCGACCTTGGACACCACGCTGAACGCCTCCGGTTCGGCGCAGTCGGCGGCCACGGCGGTGTTGCCGGAGCGCTTGACGCAGGAACCGACCGGCGGGTCGAAGGCGTTCGCGTCGTCCGATCCGCCGATCATGCCGAGGAGCATCAGCAGGCCGAGCGGGATCGCCAGGATGAGCACGGCGGCGACCAGCACCGCGGCGAGCACCCGGCCGTTGCGTACCTTGGGCGTCGGTGCCTCCGGCGTCGGCTCGGCGACCGGCTTGAACGCGTCGAAGCGGCCCTGCTCCCCATCGTCTGCCCCGGCACCCGGCCCCGGGCTCCACGGCGGCGCGGACTGCGGCGGCGGGGGGAACGCCGGGTTGTGCTCGCCACCCGGCTCCGAGCGGACGGGAGAGCCGTAGGTGCCGCCCGGGTGCTCGGGCGGCCCACCGAACGGGTCGTTACCCGGGCCGCCGAACGGGTCACGCGGCGTGCCCGCGAACGGGTCGGCCGGCGGGTCCGCGTGCGGGCGTACCCCGTTGACCGGACGGTTGGTGGCCGGGGCGTCCACGAAGGACGGAATCCCGGGCGGGAAGGCGGGTGGGGCGGCCGGTGAGGCCGGGGCGGCCGAACCCGCGAAGGCGTTAGGCCCACCCATTGGTGCTTCCCGGTCGGGGAAGTGGGGCTCCGGTGCCGGTTCGAACCGCTCCGGGCCCTGGTCGCTGCGCTCCGGACCCTGGTTGAAGTCGAACCGACCCGGGCTCTGGTCGAAGCGGGGCACCAGCGGCTGTTCGCCGTGCTCCTGGGGTGGCTCCTCGGTGTGCTCGGTCCGGGCCGGTCGGCCGTACACCCGGGGTTGTGGTGCGGGTGAGCCGGTCGGCCGAACCGCGTGGTCCGCCGGGGGCATGACCCGACTGGACAGCGGCACGGAGGCGCTCGCCGCGACGCCGCTGCCAGCGCCCGGGGTGGCTCGGCCCTCGGCCTCCGGTGAGGTGCGCGGCGCCGGGATGGCCGGGGACTGCGGATCGTCGGACCGGGTCTCCGGCTGGCCCCAGCCAGCCGCCTGGTCGGCCGCTGGGCTGGCGGGTTCGTCGGTGTGCGGCGCGGGCGGGGCGAAATCCGCCGGTGGTGTGGCGGCCAGGCTGGCACCCGGCACTCGTGGCTCTTGCGGCGGCAACGGCACCTTGTTCGCCGGAGAGATGCCCGGTGCCGGTGCGGGCTGGTAGACCGGGGCAGCATCGGACCGACCGGCGTCGGCCTCGGGGTTGGTCCGAGGCGTGCCAGGCTCCGCCGCTGCCTGGCCCCACGCCTCACCTGGCGCCCACGGCTGAATGTCGGGCGTGGAGGGCCGGTCGGCGGCGTTGCGGGAGGGGAGCGGCTCGGCCGACGGAGTCCAGGACGGCTGCGCCGGGTTGCCACCGGCCCAGCCGGTCGGCTCCTCCCGTGGCGGCGTGGCCCACTCGGGCTGTGCCGGTCGGTCACCGCCCGGCTGCCAGCCCTCGGCCTGCTGCTCGCCGCCCCAGCCACCGGCGGCGGGCTCTCGGCGCTGGCCGGTCGCCCAGCCGGGCTGTTCCGGTTGCTCGGACGGCCATGCCTCGGTACGGGACGGCCCGTCGGTGGGCCGCTGCTGCTGACCCGCGTCGGGAATCGGCACCTGGGCACTGGCCCGGGCCACCGGCTCGCGGGTGGGCATCGGCTGGTCGGCCTGTGCCCAGGCGGGCTGGGCGGGCTCGGGTTGCCCTGGGGCCGAAGCCCAGTCGGGAGCCTGCTGGTCGGGGCGCGGTGGGTTGGCCCAGTCCGGCTGCTGCGCACCGGCCCACCCGTTGGGTGCCGACTGCTCCGGTGCGGACTGTCCGCCGTTCCAGTCGGGCTGTCGCGCGGCGGGCTGGTTGGCAGCCCAGTCGGGCTGACTCGCGGCGGGCTGGTTCGACGACCAGTCCGGAGACTGCCCGTTGTCTCCAGTGGCGGGACCGTTGGCCCAGGCAGGCCCGGCCTGGGCGCCGTTTGCCCAGGCAGGTTGATCCGATGTGGGCGGTGCGCCCGGGGCCCATCCCGGGCCGGGCTGCTGCGGCTGGTCGCCGGGGGACGCCCAGGCCGGTTGGTTACCGGCGGGCTGGTCCCAACCGCCGGGCGTGGCTTCTGCCTGCCGGGTCGCCTGGGCGCTGCCCCACGCGTTGCCCGGCTGGTTCGCCCAGGCTGGTGCGGATGTGTCCGGCCGGGCGGGTGGCGGTGGGGCCCAACCGAGGTCGGGGGCGGATGCGTCGTACCCGTTGCCCTGCTGAGCTGGTCGGTCGCCGTACGGTGCCGGTCCGCTGCCGCCCGGCGGCACCTCGTCCGGCTCCTGGCCGGGGCGGTGCGGGCCCTCGGACGTCATGTGTGCGCCTCCTCCATCACATGTCGGCCGCCGTTGCCGATGGTCTCGGCAGGACAGCCGGCGGTGCCGGCGTACCGGCCGTGCCGGCTCCCCGCACCGTAACCCGGTAGCCGCTGGTGGGCTTCCGGGGAGCTCGATTGTCACTGTCCGTCGCCGGGCGGTGTCGAGGTGCTTCTGTCGCCTCGGTCTGTCCCCGAGCACGGACGACGACCGAGCCCCACCGTACCGGGCGCTGCGGCGGGGCGGTATCCCGGTAGTCAACGCCCGGTCGTAACGCCGACGACCCGCCCGGTACACCGGGCGGGTCGTCGATCTGGAGGAGGCGGATAACGTCGTGTGGCGTCAGTGCATGTGACGCTGGGCGATGGCGAGGATCTCGTCACGGACCGCAGGCGAACTGGCGGAACGCAGGGCCCGCTCGATGGCGCGGGCGCGGCGGTTGGCGTCGCGGCGGTTGCGGATTCGCTCGATCATGCTCATGGGGGTTCTCCTCCTGGACTATTCGGTTGTCGTCCCGTCGTCCTCTCCATTGAAGCGCAGCGCACCGTGGATTGCCACCGATTAGTAGGTGAGTTGGGCCACCAGCCTACGAATCTTCGGCCAGCGGTGGCAGTGGCCACACTTTTCTTCGACCAACGGAAACGGCCGGTGTGCCGGGGAGTAACCCCCTGCACACCGGCCGTCGCCGTCGTGAGGTGTCAGGTCCAGGCGAGCAGCGCCGCCTCCGGATCGGTGAGGAAGTCACCCACGTCGCGCAGGAACTTCGACCCCAACTCGCCGTCGATGATCCGGTGGTCGAAGGAGAGACCGAGCGTGGTGACCAGGCGCGGCTTGACCCTGCCCTTGTGGACCCAGGGCTGTTGGCGGACCGCGCCGAAGGCCAGGATCGCCGACTCACCCGGCGGCAGGATCGGAGTTCCGGTGTCGACTCCGAACACCCCGACGTTCGTGATCGTCAGGGTGCCACCGGACATGTCGGCCGGTGAGGTCTTCCCGGCCTTGGCCGTCTGCACCAGGTCGGTCATCGCGTCCGCCAGCTCGCGCAGGGTCAACCGGCCGGCGTCCTTGATGTTCGGCACGATCAGGCCACGTTCGGTGGCCGCCGCGATGCCCAGGTTGACGTAGTCCTTGACGATGATCTCGTCGCCGGCCCAGCTGGAGTTGACCATCGGGTGCCGCCGGACCGCCAGCAGCACCGCCTTGGCGACCAGCAGCAGTGGCGAGACCCGTACGTCACGCCACTCCCGCCGCTCGCGCAGCCGGTCCAGCGCCTTCATCGCCCGGGTCACGTCCACGGTCAGGAACTCGGTGACGTGCGGAGCGGTGAAGGCCGAGCGGGACATGTTCTCGGCGGTGAGCCTGCGTACTCCCTTGACCGGAATGCGTTGCTCGCGGTCCGCGCCGAAGCTCGCGGTCGAACCGGCCACGGTGGTGACCGTCGCCGGGGCGGTGGCCGCAGGGGCCGCCGCCCGCTGGACGTCCTCCCGGGTGATCGAGCCCGACGGGCCGGAGCCGGTCAGCGTGCTCAGGTCGACGCCGAGGTCCTTGGCGAGCTTGCGCACCGGCGGCTTGGCCAGCACCCCGTTGCTTCGGCCGTTGCCGGGCACGGTGGCCTGGACCGGTGCCGGCACGACCCGCACCGGTGCGGTCGGTGCCGGTGCGGCCGGGGCGGAGCTCTTGCGGGGGCGACGCTTCGCCGCCGTGGTACGCGGCCCGTAGCCGACGAGAACGGCGGTGCGGCCACCCGGGGCGGGACCGCCGATCAGGCCCGGCTCGACCGCGCCCTCGGTCGGCGCGACCTCCACGGCGGCCAACGACGCCGCCGACGGGGTGGGCAGGTCGGTGGCGGATGCACCGGTGGTGGACTGCTCGACCGGACCGGCGCCCGGGTCGGTGTCGATCGCGATGATCGGGGTACCGACCTCGACTGTGGCGCCCTCCGGATGGAAGATCGCCTGGACCTGGCCGGCCCACTTCGCCGGAATCTCCACGGCCGCCTTGGCCGTCTCCACCTCGACGATCGGCTGGTTCAACTCGATCGTGTCGCCCACCTTGACCAGCCAGGCGAGGATCTCGCCCTCGGTCAGGCCCTCGCCCAGGTCGGGCAGGTTGAACTCCTTGATCCGCGACATGCCGCTCACCAGCCGAAGGTGCGGTCGACAGCGTCCAGCACCCGATCGAGGTCGGGAAGGTACTCCTCCTCCACCCGGGCGGCCGGGTAGGGGGTGTCGAAGCCGGTCACTCGCAGCACCGGCGACTCCAGGGAGTAGAAGCACTCCTCGGTGACCCGGGCCGCGATCTCCGCGCCCAGACCCACGTTGGACGGTGCCTCGTGCACCACCACCGCGCGGCCGGTACGCCGCACCGACTCGTACACCACACCCAGGTCCAGTGGGGAGAGCGTACGCAGGTCGATGACCTCCAGGTTCCGCCCGTCCTCGGCGGCGGCGGTCGCCGCGTCGAGGCAGGTACGCACCATCGGGCCGTACGCGAGCAGGGTGGCGTCGGTACCGGCCCGCGCGATCCGGGCGGCGTGCAGCGGGTACGCCTCGGACAGCGGAGCGTCGAGGTCGACCGGCCCCTTCTCCCAGTAGCGCCGCTTGGGCTCCAGGAACACGATCGGGTCGTCGGAGGCGATGGCCTGCTGGATCATCACGTAGGCGTCCTGCGGGCTGGCGCAGGAGACCACCTTGAGCCCGGCGGTGTGCGCGAAGTACGCCTCGGGTGACTCCGAGTGGTGCTCCACCGCGCCGATGCCGCCACCGAAGGGAATCCGGATGACCAACGGGATGCGCAGCTTGCCGCCCGAGCGGTAGTGCATCTTCGCCACCTGCGACACGATCTGGTCGTACGCCGGGTAGACGAAGCCGTCGAACTGGATCTCGCAGATCGGCCGGTAGCCCCGGATGGCCAGGCCGACCGCGGTGCCGATGATGCCGGACTCGGCCAGCGGGGTGTCGATCACCCGCTGGTCACCGAAGTCCTTCTGCAACCCGTCGGTGATCCGGAAGACCCCGCCGAGCTTGCCGACGTCCTCGCCCATGATGACGACCTTGGGGTCGTTCTCCAGGGCCTTACGCAGGCCGATGTTGAGGGCCTTGCCGAGGGTGAGCGTCTCCGTGGCCATCAGTGCGCGCTCCCCTCGAACGAGTCGAAGTACTTGGTGAACTGTGCGCGCTGCTCATCGAGCAGCGGCGACCCGTTGGGGTAGACGTGGTCGAACATGGTGACCGGTGCCGGGTTCGGCATGGCCAGCACCCGCTCGCGCAGGTCGAGCGCCTCCCGGCGGGCCTGCTCGTCGACGTCGGCGAAGAAATCGGCATCGGCGAGTTGCTCGCGCTCCAGGAACACCTTCATCCGGGCGATCGGGTCCTTGGCCTGCCAGGCCTCGACCTCGCTGGCGATGCGGTAGCGGGTCGGGTCGTCGGAGGTGGTGTGTGCCCCCATCCGGTAGGTGTACGCCTCGATCAGGCTGGGGCCCTGCCCTTGCCGGGCGTTGTCCAGGGCGTGCCGGGCCACCGCGTACGTGGCCAGCACGTCGTTGCCGTCCACCCGTACGCCGGGGAAGCCGAAGCCGGCGGCCCGCCGGTACAGCGGAACCCGGGTCTGCCGCTCCAGTGGCTCGGAGATGGCGTACTGGTTGTTCTGGCAGAAGAACACCAGCGGGGCGTTGAAGACGCTGGCCCAGACGAAGGCCTCGTTGACGTCGCCCTGGCTGGTGGCACCGTCACCGAAGTAGGCGATGACCGCCTCGCCGTCGTCGGTGCCGGTCTTGCCGTCCATCGCGACGCCCATGGCGTACCCGGTCGCGTGCAGGGTCTGCGCCCCGATCACGATCGTGTACATGTTGAACTTGAACTCGTTCGGGTCCCAGCCGCCCTGGTCGACGCCGCGGAACAGGCCCAACGGCATGATCGGGTCGATGCCACGGCAGTAGAGCACGCCGTGCTCCCGGTAGGTCGGGAAGGCCATGTCCTGTGCGCGCAGCGCCCGACCGGAACCGACCTGCGCGGCCTCCTGGCCCAGCAGGCTGGCCCACAGGCCCAGTTCGCCCTGCCGTTGCAGGGCGGTCGCCTCGGCATCCAACTTCCGGACGAGAACCAGGTCGCGGTAGAGGCCGCGGTACTCCTCGTCGGTGAAGTCGACACGGTACTCGGTGCCGTCCGGACCGGTGACGCTCTCGATCCGCTCGCCCGACGGCGTGAGCAGCTGCACCAACTCCGGATCGCCGGTCGTGGCCTTCCTGGATCGGGGCGCGGCTCGTCGGCCGCGGGCCGGTGCCCCGGGGTCGCCCTTTGCCATCCGTCTCTCCCTGTCGTGTCTGCGTCGGCACCGGGGGGTTACCCGGCCGCGCGACTCGTGCGCCCGCCCCGGCTGGTGCCGGGATGGTTCCTGGCGGCCGCGCCTGACCCCGGTAGGGGTTGCCGCGCGGCATGAGCCGGATTCTGGCCGAACCCGGTTCGGGAGCGCCGGCGCCCAGTCGCGCCTACCGCGTGGGTGCGCGGAGGTCGCGGCTGCGCTGCCGCCGTACCGTCCAGTCTCGCATCAGAGGTGAGGCGTCCCACACCCTGCCTGCCCCGCGTCCTGGTGGCGGCCCGCTTCGTTACCTGAAATGCCGGAGTGTCGGGTCGAGCGACGCGCGACCGATCCGGTGATGGTTCGTCACCATTCGGCCAGATACGCGTGTCGACACGCGGTGTGGGGTTGGCTGACGCAGAGTAACTGCCCCAGGCTGATCGCGCGGGCCTGAGTCGGCTGTCGGTCGGCCCGCCGGGGTCTCCGTCGGTTTCCCCGGTCCAGGGCGACGACGAGGAGTGCGTGGTGTCCGAACCAGGTGAAGGTCCCGGGACTCCGTTCCTCGGACGGCACCGGGCATCCGGCTACCGCCGCGTGGTGGGCGCGCACCGGGCGGTGCGTACCGCCGGACCCAGCCGGGGCTATCTGCTGACGGTGGCGCTGCTCGCCGGCACGGCCTCGATGCCGGTCCTCGCCGCGATCAGCACCGGCTCCGCGACGGTCGGCAGCACGGCGTTGCCGGACAGCGGTACGCCGTTCATCCCGACCCCCTCCGTCGGTCCGGTGGTGCTTCCGCCGCCGCCCACCGCTGTGCCCGCCACCACGACCTCGGTGCCCTCGGTCGAGCCGGCCGCGTCGCCGGTCAGCCCGGTGGTGCCGGCGCCACGGCTGACGACCGCCGGCACACCTGTCGAACACGCTCCGGTCCGCCGTCCCGGCGCGCCGACGACCGTACCGGCTCCCCGGCCACCGAGCAGCACCCCGGCCCCGCGTCCGGCACCGACCCCGACCCGCACCCCGACGCCGTCGCCGAACCCGACGAGCGGCTCACCCTCGCCGACCGGCGATCCGACCCCGACGAGCGGTCCGCCTTCGCCGACCGACGACCCGGACCCGCCGACCGCCTCGGCCGATCCGAGCGACGCCGCCGATCCGGTTCCGTCGAGCGAACCGCCGACCACGGAGCCGAGCCCGTCCGGCGATCCCTCGGCGTCCGTCGACCCGACCGCGTCGAGTGACCCGTCCCCGACGAGCGACCCGACCGCGTCGAGTTCACCGTCCGGGCCTGCCGTGCCGACCGCTTCGGTGAGTCCGACGGCCCCGGCTGACGTCGATCCCACGTCGGACGCCTCGCCGACCAGCGCGATCACCGAGCCGGTGCTGCCCGGCGCGCCGGAACGCAACGGCAGCGCCCGTCTCCGGGCCCGGATCCGGCTGCGCGACCGGTGCCTGCCCGCCACCGGTTCGACCGACACCGATCGCTGACCCTGGTGCGACCGATACCGACGGCTGACCCGTAGCCTGCTCAGCCGTCGTCGGCGAGGCGGTGTCGGTTGGCCTCGATCCAGGCGTCCAGGGCAGCCGGGTCGTCCGGGTCGACGCCGTCCGCCATCAACTGCGCCACTGCGGCGGTGGCCGGGCTGCGCCGCTCGCCGGTCGCGTAGAGCCGGACGAACTCCGGCACCATCTCCTCGATCGCGGAGTCCGTGGCGGTGGCGGCCGACTCGGGCAGCCCGCGTCGATGTGCCGCGTACCCGGCCCAGGCGCGCAGCACCCGGGGCAGCATCGCCGCGTCGTCCATGTCGAGCACCGCCCGGCGGTGCACCCAGTCGAGCAGGAAGAGGCCGGCGACGGTCGGGCTCCACCGCAGCGGATCGGCGTCGGGGAAGGTGGCCGCGTGGTCGAGCAGCAGACCCAGACAGAAGTGCAGGGAGGCCAGCTCGGCGTCCTCGACCGCGTCCAGTCCGGCCCGAGCCGCGTCCGGTGAGGCCAGGAAGCGGCGGATCTCCGCAGCTCGTTCGGCGTCGGGCAGCGGGTCGTCGGCCCGCCGGGGCGGTGGCGCGGTCGCGGCCGGCAGGATCGCCAGCCGGGCCCCGACCAGCGCCCGGTCGGTGGCCAGCGAGGCGGCACCGGGCAGCTGCCCCAGGTGATCGGTGACGGCCAGGTGCCGGCTCACCTCGCCACGCATCCGGGTCGGGCTCTCCTCCCGGAACCAGGTCAGCTCGTCCTCGGCGCACAACTGCCGGACCTGGTCCAGGATCCGGTCTGCCGGCCCGCCGACGAAGACGTCCTTGGTGATGCCGATGTTGTGGTCGATCAAGGCCACGAGGGCGTGTTCCGGCCCTCCCGTGGCGTCGTCGTAGGCGAATGTGGCCAGGTAGGAGGTCTGGTCTCCGTACACGTCGCCGTACGCCCAGGTGCCGGTGAGGTGCACCTTGCCGAGCTGTCCGGACCAGGCCGGTGCGGTCGCGCCGGGTCGGACCCGGTCCGCGCCGACCGCGTCGGGCACCAGGGCGGCGAAGATGGCCCGGACGGTCGTCGCGGCGACCGCCCGCCGTCGCGAGGTGGCGGCGAGGAAGCCGCCGACGAAGTCCCGGACCGCCCCCTCCCGATCCGTCTCGGCGACCTCGTACACGCTGCCCAGCAGTGCCGCGCCGAGCATCTCGGCATCGAAGGCCGAGTCGAGCTTGGTCACGTCGCGGGCGGCGTGCAGCACCGCGTCGTAAGGGGTTTCTGGCGTGGCCATGACCCGACCCTACGCCGATCGCGTGGCGTCCAGGAACGTTCAGCGGGCCGGTTCAGCGGTGTCGGGCGACCTCCAGGACGGTACGCGCGTCAGCGTGCGCGGCGATCACGGCACGAACCGGGTTGAGCACGTACTGTTCGCCGACGCTCGCGATGGCTCGGACCAGTTGCGCCTCGGCTCGTCGGCGGGCCTGCCGGGCGGCCCAGCGCACCAACGGACGGGTCAGCGCGGCGAGGAGCAACCCGGTCAACACTCCGCCGAGCAGCAGCAGGGTCGGTACCGGCACCTCACCGACCATCGGGTGGCGCAGTTCCGGTAGGCCCAGCGCGCGTACCAGGTAGCCGAGGAGCAGCCAGCCCAACCCGACCACCGAGGCAAGCGTCACCAGCCACTGCACCCCGCCGACCAGCCGCCACCAGGTGCGAGGGCGATCCATCCCGAGGTCGGTGGTGGCGAGCGCGCCGTCCAGGGCGTCCGGCAGGTCGCCGAGGCGGGACCGGGCCGCTGCGGCCATCGCGTCCGGCCAGGCGTTCGGCAGTCCGGCACCGGCCTGCTCCGCCACCGTCCGCAGGGCCAGCGCCAGCGCCGATTTGTCGGCCGCGCTGGGCTCCGGTACGGAGGTCGCGGCCACCAGGCTCTCCTCCGGATCTGTGCCCGCCCGTCGTTCGGGCAGGTGCAGGCGGCGCAGCGGGTCGGCGCGTAGCCGCCGCCAGAGCCGCAGCAGCGGCCAGTCGGTGGCCGCCGCCGCGCGGTGCCGGTACGCCTGCTCGACCGCCTCGACGACGGTGGGCACCCCTGCCGCCGCACCCAGCGCACGTTCCAGCGCGGCGACTGCGGGATCGTCTGCGGCGAGCGCGGTGCGGGGCTCACCGACCATCTCGTCCAGCGCGGCGACGACGGCGTCCACGTCACCGGAGAGACGACGCAGCGCCGCCTGCCGTTCGGCGACGGTGCGTTCCAGTGCTCGTCGCAACCCCTCCGGGCCGTCCGGCTCGGCGATGTTGGTCGCCACCAGGGGCACCCCGTCGAGCCCGTCCGCGTCGAGCAGGCGGCGCAGGTCGGCCAGCACCCGGGGCACCTCGGCGGGGGGCAGCCGGTCGGTCTGGTTGAGCACGACGACGGTCACGTCCCGATGCCGGTGGAAATCGCGGAGGTAGCCGCGGTGCATCACCCGGTCGGCGTACTTCTGCGGGTCGACCACCCAGACCACCAGGTCCACCAGGCCGAGTAGCCGGTCCACCTCCAGCCGGTGCGCGTGCTGGACGGAGTCGAAGTCCGGCAGGTCGAGCAGGATCAGCCCGTGCAGGGTCGACTCGTCGTCGCCGTCGAGCAGGCTCTCCCGGATGAATCGGTGGCGGGGCAGCACGCCGAGCCAGTCGAGCAGTCGGTTGCCGCCGTCGAGCGGGCCCCAGACGCAGGCGTGGGTGACGCCGGTGGTGGGTCGGCGTACCCCGACGGGTGAGAGGTCCATCCGGGCCATGGCGTTGAACAGGCTCGACTTGCCGCTGCCGGTGGAGCCGGCCAACGCCACCACGGTGTGATCGCGCGACAGCGCCAGTCGGGTGCCGGCCCGTTCGACCAGGGTGCGTGCCGGCACCAGCGGAGTGTCCGGCAGGTGGCCGTCGACGATGCCGAGGAACCGCCGTACCGCCTCCAGCCGGGCGACCAGCTGGTCCGCGTCCACCCGCCCGTCGGCGATCCGCAACGCCTCCCGGAGGCGTCCGCCCATGCCGGTCAAGGCTGCTCCCCGTCGGTCGCCGGTGCGTCGAGACCCGTGGTCTGGACGCTGAGCGCGCCAGCGGCTTCGGCGAAGCCGCTGTGCAATCGGGCCGCCTCCACCCGTCCGGCCGCCTGGCGCAGGGCTGTGGCGGTGTCGGCCGCCGGTCGGGCCTGTCTGGTCCGCGCGAGGTAGCGGGTGGCCTCCTCGTCCAGCAGCACCGCCACCCGCCCCAGCAGGTCCTCCCGGGCCTTCCGAGCGAGAGTACGTACGGCCTGGTCGCCGAAGATCGCCTGGAGCACCGCCTGTCCGGCGAGGGTGGTGCCGGCCCCGGTGGCGACCTCCAGCCCGGTCGGGATGAAGGCGGTGGCGGCGAAGACCGCGATCATCACGGCGAGCCCGGTCGCGTTGACCGCGTACGCCGCCGTCCGGGCCACGAAGCGTCGGTCGCCGCCCTCGGCCCGGACCAGCTCCAGCACGCCGCGCTGCCAGTCCCGGACCAGTCGCTCGGCCCGTTGTGGCAGGTCGGCGGAGTGGTGAGCCAGGTCAGGGTCGAGCAGGGCAGCGCCCGCCGGGTGTGCCTTCCACCCGGTGTACGCGTGCTCCGCGGCCTCCGCGGCTACGCCGCGCAACAGCGTGACCAGTTGCGATTCGAGTGCCTCCCGCAGCTCCACGGCGGGGGCCGGGCGGCGGGAGAACGCGGCCACCACGCGGTCCCGTAGGCGGCCGATGCGCGCCTCGAGGGTGCGGAAGATGTCGCTGGTGCCGACCAACTCCTGCCAGCGGGCGAGGACTTCGCCTCGGAGCAGCCGTCCGTCGCGTAGCCCCTGCTCGACGGTCCGGTTCGCGGCCCGGTACGCCGCGCGTACCCGATCGTCCATCGCGTCGGCGGTGGCGACCTGCTCGTCGATTGCGGCGGCGAGGCTCTCGATGGTGGGTTGCAGGAGGGCCAGCGCGCCACCCAGCGTCTGGCGGACCACGGCCGAGCGGGCGTCCGCGTCGGCGGCGAGCCGGGCGAACCAGTCGGCCAGCGGTGCGGTGCTCCGGCCCGGTAGCAGGCCCTGCCCGTCGACCCAGGTCTCCGGCAGTACGAACAGCGGTGCCGAGTCGAGGCCCTGTTCGGCGAGCATCTCGGCCAGGTGGGTGGCCACCTCGTCGGTCGCCTCGGCGGGCACCCGGTTGAGCACCAGGGCGAGCACCGCGCCTCTGGCCCGCGCGCCGTGCAGCAGTTCCCAGGGGACGGCGTCGGCGTAGCGGGCGGCGGTGGTGACGAAGAGCCAGAGGTCGGCGGCGGCGAGCAGTTGGCTGGCCAGCGCCCGGTTGGCGTCGACCACCGAGTCGATGTCGGGGGCGTCCAGGAACGCCAGCCCGGGGGGAAGCGCCGGGGCGGTGACCAGGTGCAGGGTGCGGGGATCGTCGCCGGGCTGGTTGGTGCGGGTCAGACCGGGCAGCAACTCCCCCCGGCGGAACCAGGCGGAGTCGGCCGGGTTGCAGACCAGGACCGGGGATCGGGTGGTGGGTCGCAGCACCCCGGCAGCGCTGACCCGGGCCTGCACCAGACTGTTGACCAGTGTCGACTTGCCGGCACCGGTGGACCCGCCGACCACCACGAGCAGTGGTGCGTCGAGGCGGGCCAGGCGGGGCAGGAGGTAGTCGTCGAGCTGGTTGGCGAGGGAGGCGACGGTACGCGTCGCGGGCTCGGCCGAGGGCAGGGCCAGTGGGAACCGGGCCGCCCCGATCGCGGCACGCAGGCCAGTCAGGGCGTCCGGCAGGGTGTCGTCCCCGGTGACCGCGGGTCGGTCCTCCCCGGCGCCGGTATGTCCGGTGCGGGCTGCGACGGCGGGCGCGCCGGGAGGTGAGGCGAAATCGCCGTGCGTCGTCACCGCTAAAGCGTGCCCGACCGACACAAGTAAGACAACCAGTCGGTAGGACTGCCGGGTTGCGTCGGTTCGACTCAACCTTGACTTGACGATTTCCGGGGGCGTGGCACTATTGAGTCAAGTCCACTCAACTTGAGGTGGGGTCGCTGTGGGCGGCACCTGCCGCGCAGCGCGACGGGAGGGCCCGTCACCTGCTCAACGTAACGAAGCGAGGAAGCGAAGATGGCACGTGCGGTCGGTATCGACCTCGGCACGACGAACTCCTGCGTCAGCGTTCTGGAGGGCGGTGAGCCTACCGTCATCGCCAACGCTGAGGGCTCGCGGACGACCCCGTCGATCGTCGCGTTCGCCCGTAACGGCGAGGTGCTCGTCGGTGAGGTAGCCAAGCGCCAGGCGGTGACGAACCCGGACCGGACGATCCGCTCGGTCAAGCGGGAGATCGGCACCAACTGGTCCGTGGACATCGACGGGAAGAAGTACACCCCGCAGGAGATCTCGGCCCGGACGCTGATGAAGCTCAAGCGGGACGCCGAGGCCTACCTGGGCGAGCAGATCACCGACGCGGTGATCACCGTCCCGGCCTACTTCAACGACGGCCAGCGTCAGGCCACCAAGGAGGCCGGTGAGATCGCCGGCTTCAACGTGCTGCGGATCGTGAACGAGCCGACCGCGGCGGCCCTGGCGTACGGGCTGGACAAGGGCTCCAAGGAGCAGACCGTCCTGGTCTTCGACCTCGGTGGCGGTACCTTCGACGTGTCCCTGCTGGAGCTGGCCGAGGGTGTCATCGAGGTCAAGTCGACCAGCGGTGACAACCTGCTCGGTGGTGACGACTGGGACCAGCGGATCATCGACCACCTGGTGAAGACCTTCCGGGGCGAGCACGGCATCGACCTGTCGCAGGACAAGATGGCGATGCAGCGGCTCAAGGAGGCGGCCGAGAAGGCCAAGATCGAGCTGTCCGCCGCCACCACCAGCAACATCAACCTGCCGTACATCACCGCCGGGGCGTCCGGCCCCCTGCACCTGGACGTGACGCTCACCCGGGCCGAGTTCCAGCGGATGACGCAGGACCTGCTGGACCGCTGCAAGGGCCCGTTCGAGCAGGCCGTCAAGGACGCGGGCATCAAGGTCTCCGACGTCGAGCACGTCATCCTCGTCGGTGGCTCGACCCGGATGCCGGCCGTGACCGAGCTGGTCAAGCAGCTCACCGGCCGGGAGCCCAACAAGGGCGTCAACCCGGACGAGGTCGTCGCCGTGGGCGCCGCTCTCCAGGCCGGTGTGCTCAAGGGCGAGGTCAAGGACGTCCTGCTGCTCGACGTGACCCCGCTGAGCCTGGGCATCGAGACCAAGGGCGGCATCTTCACCAAGCTCATCGAGCGCAACACCACGATCCCGACCAAGCGGTCCGAGGTGTTCACCACCGCCGATGACAACCAGCCGTCGGTGCTGATCCAGGTCTTCCAGGGCGAGCGCGAGATCGCCGCGTACAACAAGAAGCTCGGCACCTTCGAGCTGACCGGCCTCCCGCCGGCCCCGCGCGGCGTGCCGCAGATCGAGGTCACCTTCGACATCGACGCGAACGGCATCGTCAACGTCCACGCCAAGGACCTGGGCACCGGCAAGGAACAGAAGATGACGATCACCGGCGGCTCCTCGCTGCCGAAGGACGACATCGAGCGGATGCGCCGCGACGCCGAGGAGCACGCGGAGGAGGACAAGCGCCGCCGCGAGGAGGCCGAGACCCGCAACGTGGCCGAGGCCCTCCAGTGGCAGACCGAGAAGTTCCTCGCCGAGAACGGCGAGAAGCTCCCGGCCGAGAACCGCGAGAAGCTCAACGAGGCCCTCGGTGAGCTGCGGGGCGCGCTCGGTGGCAGCGACATCGAGAAGATCAAGTCGGCGCACGAGCAGCTCGCGCAGGTCTCCCAGGAGGCCGGTTCGCTGCTCTACGCCCAGCAGGCCGAGCAGTCCCAGGCCGGCGGCGAGGCCGGTGCCGGAGCGGCCGGTGCGGCCGGTGGGGCGCAGGCCGGCGGCGCGCGACCCGGTGCGGACGACGTGGTCGATGCGGAGATCGTGGACGAGGACAAGAAGTGACAGTCCTGGTCACCGAGCTCACGGCAAAGGGATGAGGTAGTCGTATGACGGAGAAGCCACGAGACGCCGACTCGGCTGACACCGGGTCGACGCCGGATGGCTCGGCGTCCGAGCCGGCCGCCGACGACACACCGAAGGTCGTCATCCGCAACAACCGCAAGATCAGCCAGATCCGGGAGCCCGACGGTACGGCGGCCGACGCCGGACCGGACGTGTCGGCGGAGGGCCTGGTCGAGGAGGCCGAGGTCGTGGTCGACTCGATCGAGGTGGAGGCGAGCGCGCTGAACGAGCCGTCCGCCGACGGCCCGCCGGTGGTGGACTCGCCGGCGCGGCCGGTCGGCGAGGCGTCGGCCGACGGTGGGCTGGGGGCCGAGTTGGCGGCCGTCCGCGCCGAGTTGGACGAGCGCACCCGCGACGTGCAGCGGGTCTCGGCCGAGTACGCCAACTACCGCAAGCGGGTCGAGCGCGACCGTGGCCTGGTCACCGAGCAGGCCACCGCGTCCGTCCTCGCCGCTCTGCTGCCGATCCTGGACGATCTCGACCGGGCCCGGGAGCACGGCGACCTGGTCGGCCCGTTCGGCTCGGTGGCCGAGCAGTTGATCACCACGTTGGGCAAGTTCGGGTTGACCCCGTTCGGTGAGCAGGGCGACCCGTTCGACCCGACGCGGCACGAGGCGGTGGCCCACCAGACCTCGCCTGACGTGACCGAGCCGACCTGCGTGCAGGTCATGCGTCGGGGCTACCAGGTCGGTGAACGACTGCTGCGGCCCGCGATGGTCGCGGTCGCCGATCCGGAGTAGTGCACGACAGTGACCCGGCCGCCCCGCTCGCCGATACCCGGTGGGCGGGGCGGACCGGGCCCGCAGGCGGGGAGGAGGTGTACGGGTGAGTTCGAAGGACTGGATCGAGAAGGACTACTACGCGGTCCTGGGCGTGTCGAAGACCGCGCCGTCTGATGAGATCAAGAAGGCGTACCGCAAGCTGGCCCGCGAGTCACACCCGGACCACAATCCCGGTGACCCCAAGGCCGAGGAACGCTTCAAGGCGGTGTCCGAGGCGTACGCGGTGCTCGGCGACGACGCGAAGCGTCGCGAGTACGACGAGATGCGCTCCCTGTTCGGCTCGGGGGCGTTCCGGCGCGGTGCCCGCCAGGCGGGTCGGCCGGGCGGTGCCCCGTTCGACGTCTCCGACCTGTTCGGCGGTGCACAGGCGGGTGGCGGGCGGTTCGCCGGTGGCAACATCTCCGACCTGTTCAGCTCGATCTTCTCCGGTGGGGGCGGCGGCGCACCGGGTCCGGCCCGGGGCCGCGATGTCGAGACCGAGGTGGTGCTCGACTTCGACGACGCGGTACGCGGCGTGACCCTCCCCCTGACGCTGCGGGCACCGGGTGTCTGCGAAACCTGCCACGGCAACGGCGCCAAGCCAGGGACGTCGCCCCGCACCTGCCCGGTCTGCCACGGTGCCGGGGTCACCACCCGGAACCAGGGTGCCTTCAGCTTCTCCGAGCCCTGCCGCAACTGCCAGGGTGTGGGCACGGTGGTGGACGAGAAGTGCCCGGAGTGCCGGGGCACCGGCGGGGTCACCAAGACCCGGACACTCAACGTACGCTTCCCCGCCGGGGTGGCCGACGGCCAGCGGATCAGGTTGGCCGGGCGAGGCGAGCCGGGTGAACGCGGCGGGCCGGCGGGTGACCTGTTCGTGCACGTGAAGGTGCGGCCGGACGAGGTCTTCGGACGCACCGGTGACGATCTCACCCTGACTGTGCCGATCACGTTCGCGGAGGCTGTCCTCGGCACCGATCTGCGGGTGCCGACGTTGGACGGCGCGGTGACCCTGCGGGTGCCGCCCGGTACGCCGAGCGGTCGCGTCCTGCGTGCCCGGGGCAAGGGCGTCAGCCGTCGGGACGGGCAGAGCGGCGACCTGCTGGTCACCCTCGACGTGGTGGTGCCGGCGCGGATCTCCGACGAGGCACGGGCTGCCCTGGAAACGTTCGCCGAGCAGACTCCGCCGGCGGCCCGGGAACATCTCGACGCGCGGGTGCGTCGATTCGGTTGAGCGGTGAAGCGGTGCGGAGGTGAGCGGGATGGACGGGTCCGTCGGAGCGGATGACCCGGCATACGAGGCCAAGGTGCTGATGATCTCGGTTGCGGCGCGGATGGCGGGGATGCATCCACAGACGTTGCGCCAGTACGACCGGCTCGGCCTGGTGCAGGCCGGTCGGGCGGCCGGTGGCGGGCGGCGCTACAGCGTCCGGGACGTGGTGCTGCTGCGCGAGGTGCAGCGGCTCAGCCAGGAAGACGGCGTCAACCTCGCCGGGATCAAACGGATCATTGGGCTGGAACGCCTGCTGGAGCAGGCACAGCAGCGGGTGGCCCAGATGGAGGCCGAACTCGACGCCGCGTACCGCCGGATCGCCGAGTTGGAGTCACTGGCCCGCTTCCCCGGCCGTGACCTCGTGCCCACCAACCAGACCTCGACCGCCCTGGTGGTCTGGCGTCCCCGACGCAGCTCCGGACGCTGACGTCGTCACTGTCGAAACGGGTGTGGCTCCCGCCCGAGGGAGCCACACCCGTTTCGCGTCTTCGTGTTTTCGGCGAATCCGAGCGCGGGACAGGTTGTCTCGACTAGCCTTCAGAAATCAGGTCCAAACCATCTCAATCCGGACTCCGATGGCGGGGGGAGCCATGACGGAATCGGCGAAGTTGGTGGCCGAAGAGATGGAGCAACGCCTCGACGACCTGGCGGAGGCCATCCAGAACCGGTTCGACCGGATCACCGAGGGACGCTTCGCCGACCAGATCCGGGTCGGCAGGTTCAGCGGCGATCGGGATGCCGCGGAAGGCGGTTCGGTCGGCTGTGACGCCGACGGGCTGCCCACCGAACGGGGCGGGGCGCGCTGAGGATCCGCCGACGTGCGGGCCGGGAGCCACGGGGGGTCCCGGCCCGTTCGGCAGGTCAGAGCCGGCGGTTCTCCCGCACCAGGCCGCCCTCGCACCACTCCCGGTACACGAACAGCTCCGGCCGGGTCAGCAGGACCCGGCTGTTGTGCGCCCAGGTACGCATCATCTCGTCCCCGTTGCGCTCGGCCTGGTCCACGAGCTTGCGGAAGCGGCGCTTCGGGTGTGCCCGGAAGTTCGTCCGGATTCCGTCGGCGGCGTAGATGTAGAGGCAGTGCAGCGCGAAGCGACGAGCCGGACAGTGCGGGTCCATGGCGAGGTCGAACAGCGTCATCACCAACCGGTCACCGGAGACGAGCAGGTCCCAGTCGGGTGGCATCGACGTCAACGGGACCGAATCAGGGTGATAGGCCCACGCTCGCAACTCCGCCGGGGTCGGGTCGACGGGGTTGGCGAAGCCGTGGAACGCTGACTCCTGCACGCTCACCGGCCAACCTTCCGCATTTCGCCCGCGGGGGCGTCCGCCCACCGCGAACCCTGGCTGCTGGGGCGACACGTTAACGCGGTACTGGTGAGTACCGGTAGCCCCTGCGGGAAGCAATTCGGCATCTATTGGTCGACCGGGCTCCACCGGACGGTCGAGCAGGCCGACGTCCGCCACCTTCGGCCGAGGCGTCACAGCGGCCGTGCGACGGCGGGCGCTCCTGGCAACGACTGCGCCATCCCAGGCCGGTGGCGGACAACCAGCAGTTGTACGCCACGATCGGCATGCTCGCCCTCTGGGTCGAGCCGCACGGCTGGTGGACCTTCCGGCACAGCCCGGGAGAGGCCGCTCCGGCCGAGTGGCGGCAGGCCCAGGGGACGATCCAGCTCATCGAAGGGACGGGGAAGGTGGGGCGCTGGGACGCCGGGAAGCTGCGCCCGTTGCCCACCCAGCCGCCGGTGCCCGTGGTGCAGACGGTGCTGGACAGTAGCGCCAACGTGCTGAGTTCGACCTACCACCCGGTCGTCGTGACCGGGCTGACCGAGGACGGCGGACCGGCGGTCGCCACGACGTTGGACGGCAGCACCTGGGAGGGGGTGACCCTGCCGCCCGAGGGGGAGATCGGCGTGCTGCGCGCGGCGGTGACGCGGGACGACATGTGGCTGATCGGCGAGCGACCCGATCCGAGGTCCTTCCCGGTGTTGTGGCGGCGTAGCGGCATGGCCAACTGGTACCGGGTGCTGGCCGACGGCACCCTGTTCGCGGCGGCACCGGGCAGTGTGCTGCTCGGTGCGGGTCGCTACACCCAGCGGGACTGGGTGGGGATCCACCTGGTGAGCGACTGAGTGTGTCAACTGGTGGTGTAGATCACACCGGTTGAGTTGAGTGGAATAGACTCAACTCTGGTTCTGTCGGTACCAGTGGACACACCGATCCAGGGGAGCCCATGAACACCGAACGCCTCACCACCCGCAGCCGCGAGACCATCACCGGTGCCGTCGCCCTGGCGAACCAGCGTGGGCACGCGACCGTCGAACCGTGGCATCTGCTGTTGTCGCTGCTGGACACCGAGGGTTCGACCGCTGCCGGCCTGTTGCGCGCCGTCGGGGCCGACCCGGCCGAACTGCGCCGGACCGCACAGCGGGCCGTCGACGCGTTGCCCGCCGCACGCGGGTCCAGCATCGCCGAGCCGACGCTGGCCCGCGAGTTCGTCAACGCCATCGGCGCCGCCGAGCAGATCGCCCGTCCGCTGGGCGACGAGTACACCTCAACCGAGCACCTGCTCGCCGGGCTGGCCCGGGTCGGCGGTGCCGTGTCCGCCGCGCTCAAGGCCGTCGGCGCCACCGAGGAGAGCCTGGTGGCGGCCTTCCCGACGGTACGCGGCGGGGACCGGCGGGTGACCAGCGCCGATCCGGAGCAGACCTACCAGGCGCTGAGCAAGTACGGCGTCGACCTGACCGCGAGCGCCCGCGACGGCAAGATCGACCCGGTGATCGGCCGGGATTCCGAGATCCGCCGAGTGATCCAGGTGCTGTCCCGGCGTACCAAGAACAACCCGGTGCTGATCGGTGAGCCCGGCGTCGGTAAGACCGCGATCGTCGAGGGCCTGGCCCAGCGGATCGTGGCCGGTGACGTGCCGGAGTCGCTGCGGGACAAGAAGCTGGTCTCGCTCGACCTCGGGGCCATGGTCGCCGGTGCGTCGTACCGGGGGCAGTTCGAGGAGCGGCTGAAGTCCGTCCTGGAGGAGATCAAGAACTCGGACGGGCAGGTCATCACCTTCCTCGACGAGTTGCACACCGTCGTGGGCGCCGGCAAGGGCGAGGGCTCGATGGACGCCGGCAACATGCTCAAGCCGATGCTGGCCCGTGGTGAGCTGCGCATGGTGGGCGCCACCACGCTGGACGAGTACCGCGAGCACATCGAGAAGGACCCGGCGCTGGAGCGCCGCTTCCAGCCGGTGCTGGTCGGTGAGCCCACCGTGGAGGACACCATCGGCATCCTGCGTGGGCTCAAGGAGCGCTACGAGGTGCACCACGGCGTACGCATCACCGATGCCGCCCTGGTCGCCGCCGCCGCCCTGTCCGACCGGTACATCACCGACCGTTTCCTGCCCGACAAGGCGATCGACCTGGTGGACGAGTCCGCCTCCCGGCTGCGCATGGAGATCGACTCACGCCCGGTCGAGGTGGACGAGATCGAGCGGGCGGTGCGCCGGCTGGAGATCGAGGAGATGGCGCTGGCCAAGGAGCCGGACGCCGCGTCCGCCGAGCGCCTGGAGCGACTGCGCCGGGAACTGGCCGACAAGCGGGAGCAGCTCACCGCCCTCTCCGAGCGCTGGCAGCTGGAGAAGAGCCACATCACCAAGCTCTCCACCGCCAAGGAGGAGCTGGAGCGGCTCGGTGGTGAGGCCGAGCGGGCCGAGCGCGACGGCGAGCTGGAACGCGCCGCCGAGCTGCGGTACGGCCGGATCCCGGCGCTGAAGGCCGAGCTGGCCACCGCCGAGGAGGAACTGGCCCGGCTCCAGTCGGCCGGAGCGATGCTGAAGGAGGAGGTCGGCGCGGACGACATCGCCGCCGTGGTCGCTTCCTGGACCGGCATTCCCGCCGGTCGGCTGCTGGAGGGAGAGACCGCCAAGCTGCTGCGCATGGAGGAGTCGCTGACCGGTCGGGTGGTCGGCCAGCGCGAGGCGGTCGCCGCGGTCTCGGACGCCGTCCGCCGGGCGCGCGCCGGGGTCGCCGACCCGGATCGCCCGACCGGTAGCTTCCTCTTCCTCGGCCCGACCGGTGTCGGCAAGACCGAGCTGGCCAAGGCGCTCGCCGAGTTCCTCTTCGACGACGAGCGGGCGATGGTCCGCATCGACATGAGCGAGTACGGCGAGAAGCACTCCGTGGCCCGCCTGGTCGGTGCCCCGCCCGGTTACGTGGGCTACGAGGAGGGCGGCCAGCTCACCGAGGCGGTACGCCGTCGGCCCTACTCGGTGATCCTGCTGGACGAGGTGGAGAAGGCTCACCCGGACGTCTTCGACATCCTGCTCCAGGTGCTCGACGACGGCCGGCTCACCGACGGTCAGGGGCGTACGGTCGACTTCCGTAACGCCATCCTCATCCTCACCTCGAACCTCGGCTCGGCGGTGATCAGCGATCTGACGTTGGCCGAGGAGCAGCGCCGCGAGGCGGTCCTGGCGGTGGTCCGGTCGCACTTCAAGCCGGAGTTCCTCAACCGGCTCGACGACATCGTGGTCTTCGCCGCCCTGCACGGTGACGACCTGCGGGCCATCGTGGACATTCAGCTGGAGCGGTTGCGGCAGCGCCTCGCGGACCGTCGGTTGACGCTGGAGGTCACCGACGCCGCCCGTGGATGGCTCGCCGAGCACGGGTACGACCCGATCTACGGCGCTCGCCCGCTGCGGCGCCTGGTCCAGTCGGCGATCGGCGACCAGCTCGCCAGGGCCCTGCTCGCCGGCGACGTCCGTGACGGCGACACGGTGCGGGTCGACCTCCGGGACGGCAAGGACGGCCTGTCGGTCACGGCCAGCTGACCCGTCCGTCCCCCGCAGCCCCGCCTCCGACGAGCGGAGGCGGGGCTGCGGGGTGAGGATGGAGACATGTTCGGGACTCGGCGCAAGAAGGATTCGGAGCTGGCGAAGGCGGTCACCGATCTCGGTCAGGCCACCACGGTGGCGTTCGGCGGGGTCGGAATCGCAGGCCGGTTGTTGCCCGAGACCGAGGCGTACCAACGGGTGGCGGCGGCCGTGACCGACCACCCGGCGTCCGTACGCGACCTGCTCGACCGGCTGCTCACCACCGGCGGTCCCGCCGGTCGCGTGTACGCCGCCACCCTGCTGGAACTGCTGGAACTGCTGGATCCGGCGACCGGGCGGGCGGCCTGGACGTCGTTGCGCGGGGATCCGGCGCAGGTGCGAAACATCAGCGGATGCGTGATGGGCAGCACCACCGTCGGGGAGTACGCCGCCGAGCGGCTCGCCGGAGCATGATCCGACCACCGGTCGGGTCAGCCCGAACGGTGCTGCCGGTGCTTGCCAGCGGACCGTACCGTCCGGGCTATGACCGCGACCGCCGAATCGTCGGCAGCCGTTCCCCCGCCCCGTCCGCCCCGTCCCGGCACCGTGACGGTGGCCTTCTGGCTGCAACTCGCCGCCGTGCTGATCCTGCTCGGCCTGGTCGCCCTGGTGGTGGTCGAGGCGGTCCGGTGGGACGCCGCGATCGACCGCGCCGTGCAGCGGGTGCCCTCCGCAGACCCCGACGAGGTAAGCGCAGAGCGCTGGGGCGGCGTCGTGATGGCGACGGTGTTCGGGCTGCCCGCCCTGTTGCTGGCGCTCTGGCTGGGCCTGACCGCACCCCGGGTACGCGCCGGTAGCAACACCGCCCGGACGATGGTCTTCGTGGCCGGTGGCGTGCAACTGCTGCTCTGCGTCGCCCAGGGATGCATCGGCGCGTTCCTGATCCCGGCCGGCGTGATGATCACGATGGCCGAGGCGCCGTACATCGACGAGTCGTACCCGGAGGGCATGCCGCCGCCGGACAACGACATCTGGCCGGAGTCGGACTTCTCCGAGGCGCTCTACAGCCAACGGGACTCGTTCGACGTCCTCTTGCCGCTGGCGGGACTCGGCGTGCTGCTGGTGTTCCTGCTCACGGCCGCGGTGGTGCTGCTGTTGGCGCTGCCTCCGGCCCACCGCTGGTTCGTGCCCCGCACCGGGCCGGTGGCGGCCTGGCCCACCGGCGGCGACATCCCGAACGCCTACCTGGTCGGCTACCCCATGCCCATGGCCCCTCCCGTTGCTCCCACTCCCGGCTACCCGATGCCGCCCGGCTACCCAGCACCGTCGGCCTACCCACCGCCTGGCTTCCCGTCGCCGTCGGCTTATCCGTCGCCGCCGGGGTATCCGCCGGGTTATCCGCCGCCGGGGTATGGGGTGCCCGGCGCGGGGTATGCGGTGCCCGGGTATGTCGCGCCCGGTGCCGTGGGCGGCCCGGATCCGGCCGGGTATCCCCCGGCGGCTGCGCCGACCGCCCAGGACACACCGCCGGCACCGGCGGCTCCACCGGCGTCCGACGGTCCGACTGCCACCGACGGTGGCGAGCCGGGGGGTGCCACCTCCGGCGGACCGGATCAGGCGGACCGGTAGCCGGTTGGCGAACGGCGTGACCTGCCCGGATCATGGTCGACGTCCCCGCTGAACTGTTCGGGAGGTGACCTGGTGGACGGCACATCGGCGTACCTGGCGGCCGGCTGCCTGGTCGGGTTGGCCGTGGTCGGGTTCGCGCTGCGCTGGTGGCGCAACCGGTCAGGAGCGTCGGTGGCCGGGCGGCAGCGCCACGGTGGCGGGCCTCGACCCGATCCGCGCCGGATCGAGGTCGGCGACATCGTCGAGATCGGCGACACCACGTACGCCGTGCGGGGCTCCATCCGCCTGGTGGAGGGCGAGTGGCGGTGGGCCCAACACCTCCTCGACGACCTGGACGAGCATGGTGGCCGGCGGCGACTCTCGGTGGCGGAGAGCCCCGGGTTCGAGTTGGTGTTGTGGGAGACGGCACCACGCGACGCCACCGTCACGCCGGGCGCGCCGGTGGTGGAGTTCGGCGACCTGCGCTACAGCTGGCACGAGTCCGGTCAGGCCCGGTACACCGCGTCCGAGGTCGCTGAGCTGGCACCGAGCGGCACCATGCGCTACCACGACTACCGGGGCCCGGGCGGGGCGCGGCTCACCTTCGAGGCGTACGGCGAGGCGGGCTGGGAGATGGCCCGAGGGGAGCGGCTCGACAGCGACGAGGTGACCGTCCACCCGCAGAGCCGACACTGACGTCCCGATCGATCCCAATCGACCGGGTAGCTGTGATGCGCCCACCACTCGGCGTCGCACCGTGCCGGATTGGCTGGTTGCCGATACGGTGAAGCGCGTTCCAGGAAGGGAGAACCATGGTCGACCCTCAGAACACCCCGACCCGGCCACGGCCGGGCGTGGTGACGATATCCACCTACCTGCTGTTGCTGTTCGCGCTCTGTCAACTGATCAGCGTGATCATCTCGCTGTCCACCATCGGCACCGTGCGCGAGGTGATGGAGGACGCCTACCGGGACTCCACCGTCGAGGGCGCGCAGAACGTCGCCGACATCACCGTCGTGATCACCGTCGTCACCGTCGTCTTCCTGCTGGTGATGGCCTTCGCGACGGCCGGCCTGGGACTGCTGAACCTGCGGGGCAAGAACGGCTCCCGGATCGCGACCTGGATCGTCGGTGGCATCCTGTTCTGCTGCACCGGCTTGAACCTGCTCAGCGGACTCGCCGGCAACCTCAGCACGCCCGGTGACAGCAGTGGTGACATGCCCAGTGGCGAGGAGATCCAGCGCCGACTGGAGGACGCGCTGCCGAGTTGGATGACGCCGGTCAGCATCCTCCTCGGGGTGATCAGCCTGATCGCGCTGCTGGTCGCGCTGATCCTGCTGGCGCTGCCGAAGGCCAACGAGTTCTTCCGTAAGCCGACGCAGCAGTGGGAGCCGCCGACTCCCGGCGCCGCGTACCCGAGCCAGCCCGGCTACCCGCCGGCCCCTGGCTACCCGGGCACCCCGCAGCAGCCGGCCGATCCCGGGTACCCGGCCACCGGGGGTCAGCCTCCGGCCGGTGACCAGGGTGGTCAGACGCCGCCGTCCGGCGGCCCGGACCAGCCCGGCGGGCAGCCGCCCACCGATCGCCCCAGCTGACTCGGTCCGGCGGCGGGTGCCGGTGTCCAGGCCGACGGACGTCGACACCCGCGTCAGACACGACCGCGACGGTCCCTCCGAGTAGGTTGCTTCCGACGCCTACCGGAGGGACTCGTCGTGTCGTACCCCGAACAGGCACCGGCCCGCCGGCCGGTTGCGGTCACGTTGGCTGCGGCGACTCTGGCGGTGATGGGGCTCGGCGCACTCACGTACGCGGTGCTCGGGCTCGCGTCCGTCCAGGGCACGGTGGACCGGTTCCGCTCGACGGCCGGTACCGATGTCGACTCCGGCCAGGTCGACGCGTTGGCCGCGTTGCTGCGGGCCTCGGTCGTGGTGTCGGCGGTGCTGAGCATCTTCGCCGGCCTGCTCCTGGTCAGCCTGGCGTTGGGAGTGGCCGCCGGTCGGCCTGCCGCACGGGTGGTGACCTGGGTGGTCGCCGGGTTGGGCGTGTTCTGTGGGTGTGGTGGGCTGGTCATGCTCATCGTGCAGCGCGCAGTGCCCCTGGAGTTCCAGGGCGACCACGACACCGCCGAGTTGCTCAACCTCTCGTCGGACGCCCACCCGTCCTGGTGGATTCCGCTCACCGTCGCCCTTTCGATCGCCCAGGTGCTCGGTTACCTTGTGGTAGCCGTGCTGGTGGCGATGCCTGCGGCCAACGCCTGGTTCCGGCGACCGCCCGCACCCCGGCCACCGGTATTCGCGTACCAGCCACCCAACCCACCCTTCGGAGACCCACCGGCGACGCCGCCGCACCAGCCGCCGCCGTACCAACCGTGACCGCTGCTCCGGGGCGCACCCGCCCCCGTACCACCGAGGTGATGACGCCCGTGACGCCCGACCGGACGACCAGCGATCGATGGGCGCTGATCACCGGCGCGACGGCCGGCATCGGGGCGGCGTTCGCCACCCGGCTCGCCTCCGACGGATGGCATCTGGTGTTGGTCGCCCGGGACTCGGCGCGGCTGGCGGACCAGGCCGCCGAGCTGACCGGCCGGCACGGCGTACAGACCGAGATCGTCAGCGCCGATCTGTCCACCGACGACGGTTGCGCCGCTGTCGAACGACGGCTGGCCGATGGGCCGCCCGTCGAGCTTCTGGTCAACAACGCCGGCATCAGCCTGAACAAGCCGTTCCTCCGCTCGACCGTCGAGGACGAGACCCGGCTGCTGCGGTTGAAGGTGCAGGCGGTGCTGCGGCTGACCCTCGCCGCGCTGGCCACGATGACCGAACGGCGCAGCGGGGCAGTGATTAATGTCTCTTCCGTGGCCGGCTTCGGCGCGGTGATGCCCGGCTCGACGTACTCGGCCAGCAAGGCGTGGGTCACCAACTTCAGCGAGTCCGTCGGGCAGTCCGCCCGCCCGTTCGGCGTACGCGTGATGGCGCTCTGCCCGGGCTACACCCGTACCGAATTCCACCAACGAGCCGGCATCGACATGTCGAAAACCCCCGACTGGATGTGGCTCGACGCGACCGATGTGGTCGATGAAGCCCTGCGTGACCTGCGCAAAGGCAAGTTGGTGAGCGTTCCGTCGTGGAAGTACAAGCTGGCGGTGGCGGGGATGCGGCACGCTCCGCGTCGGCTGCTGGAGGTGGTCTCCCGGGACACCCGTGGACGCATCGGCCGCGACCGTCGCTGAGGCGGCTCCGACGCGACGGTGGCGGTGACGTCACTCGATCCGCCAATATGATCGACGTAGCGTAACCGGACATCGCCACTCATCTGTCCCCCGGAAGGGTTGACCGGGGTGGCCCGCACACCCGGCACACAGACTTGCGCAGTACCCTCTATCGCCATGGGGGACCACGACGACCTGCGTAAATTCATCTCCGACCTGGCTGTGGTCCATGGGCGGGTGGTGCTCTCCTCGGGGCGGGAGGCCGACTGGTATGTAGATCTGCGTCGCGTCACGCTGCATCACCGGGCGGCACCGTTGGTGGGACGGGTGATGCGGGAGCTGACCGCCGACTGGTCGTACGACGCGGTGGGTGGCCTGACCCTGGGGGCCGACCCGATCGCCTGCGCGATGTTGCACGCCGCCGGGCGTTCGCTGGACGCGTTCGTGGTCCGCAAGGCGGGCAAGACACACGGGCTGCAACGTCGAATCGAAGGCCCTGAGGTGGCGGGGCGTCGAGTGCTCGCGGTAGAGGACACCTCCACAACCGGGGAAAGCGTGTTGACCGCGGTCGAGGCCCTTCGCGAGGCGGGAGCCGAGGTCGTGGGGGTGGCGGTTATCGTTGATCGTGGCGCCGGCGACGCGGTGCGAGCCGCCGGATTGCCCTATCGGGCGGCCTATACGTTGGCTGACCTCGGCCTTGTGGCGTAAAAGTCTGCCTATTCGGATCTGCTGATATGCAGGCGGATCGATGCTGCTGGTGGAAGGATGGAATACGTGGGAACTGCGTTGGCCGAAATGACTATGCCTCAGATCTCGCCGCTTGCCGGCGAGCCGATCGAACGCGCCGACGCCGAGCGTCTGGCGGGGGTCCTCAAGGCCCTTGCCGATCCCGCTCGGCTGCGGCTGCTCAGCCTGATCCAGTCGGCACCCGAGGGGGAGGCGTGCGTGTGTGACCTCACCGCGCCGCTCGGACTCTCCCAGCCGACGGTCAGCCACCACCTCCGCATCCTCACCGAGGCCGGCTTGCTGGAGCGGGAGAAGCGCGGTGTGTGGGCCTACTACCGCCTGGTACCGAGTGCGATCGCCACGATCGCCGACCTGCTGACTCCGCCGCGTAAGCGGGCCACCAAGAAGGCTCGCTGAACCAGAACCGCTTGGTGGCCGCCCGGCAGGGCAGCCACCAAGCGGTGGGTGTCAGCCGACGTGCGGCGTCTCGTACGTCTCCTCGGTGAGGTCCCGGGTGGCCCGGCGCAACCGGCGACGCTCGGCGATGATCATTGCCGAGACCACCGCGACGCCCAGCAGCGCCAGGGCCACGATGGACACGACGTGGTCGCCCGGTGCGTGCAGGTCGCGGTCCTCGGACTGCCACGGCCACAGGGCCCGCAGGCTGCCCAGGATCACGCCGGTCATCACCGCCAGGGTCATCCGGCGGTGGCGCTCAAGCAGCCACTGAAGCAGCTTGACGAAGAGGGACAGCCCGATGACCATGCCGGTCGCGAAGATGGCCAGGTAACCGAAGTCGCGGTCGTTGACGGCACTGATGGTCGGTTCGTACAGGCCGACGGTCAGCAGCAGGAACGACCCGGAGATCCCGGGCAGCACCAGGGCGCAGACCGCGACCGCCGCCGCGACGAGCACGACCAGCGGGTGCGGCTCGATGGTGGCCTGTGGCAACCCGGTCATCAGGAACGCCGCCACTCCGGCGGTGACCAGCGCGGCCACCTCCAGCCCGCGCCACGGCTTGCCGATCATCGAGATCGGCACCAGCACCGAGGCGAGGACCAGCCCGAAGAAGAGCCCCCTGGTCTGCTCCGGATAGTCGACCAGCAGCGGTTCGAGCACCTTCGCCGCGATCAGCAGGCCGGGCAGCATACCGATCAGCAGCGGGATCACCACCTCCCAGTGCACCTGCCGTAGCTGGTGTCCCGCCCGCGTCCAGCCGCGTCCACGCGGGATGTCGGAGACCGCGTACCGCACCGTGTTCACCACATGCCCGGCGGACGCGATGAGCCGCTCGTAGACGCCGGTCACCAGCGCGATCGTGCCGCCGCTGATGCCCGGCACGGCCTCGGCCACACCGATGGCCGTGCCGCGCAGGACGTGGCCTACTCGTTCGCCCAATGCCATGAAGATTCCGTTCCGTGAATCGCTCGATCGCTGGCCCGTGTGGCGACCGCCACGGTCACTCAGGCTACCGGGGTCGTCTCCGCCCGCCCGGCCAGGTCACAGCCGCGGGTCGACCGGCTCCGATTCGCAGGCCAGGATGGCGAAGACCAGCTCGTGCCGACGCCACAGCGGGGCACCGTCGACCAGAGCGTCCAGGGCGGCCAGGCCGAGCGCGTGTTCGCGCAGCGCCAGGCCCCGCTTGCGGCCCAGGGAACGGCGCCGCAGGGCGGCCAGTTGCTCCGGTTCGGTGTACTCCGGACCGTAGATGATCCGCAGGTACTCCCGGCCCCGGCACTTGATCCCCGGCTGGAGCAGCGAGCCACGCTCGCTACGGGCGGCCGGGCCCGCGTACGGCTTGACGACCATGCCCTCGCCGCCGGCTGCGGTCAGCGCCAGCCACCAGTCGGTCGCCTCCCGTACCGAGCCGTCGTCGGACAGTTCGACGATCCGACGCCGGGTAGGCGTGAAGAACTCAGGGTCGGCCGCGCAGAGCCGATCGGCCAACGCCAGGTGCCAGCCGTGATCCCGGTCGCTGTGGCTGGCTTTCGCCCCGGCGAGCACCGCGAACGGCGCGAGTCGCACGCCGCGCAGCCCATCGGTCGGTCCCACGTACGCCCGGTACGCCGCTGTGTAGGCCGACACGTTGTCGTGGCGGCGCGCGGTCCGGTCCCGTAGTTCGGTCACGTCCAGCCCGCGACCGATGGCCGCGTCCAGCGTCGCCAATGCCACCGGCAGGACGGCCCGGCCAGCCGCGCCGACCCCCGCGTACTGCTCGCGGATCAGGCCGGCGGCCTTCGCCGACCACGGCAGCAGCTCACAGTCGAGCAGCAGCCAGTCGGTGGCCAGCTCGTCCCAGAGCCCGGCACCTGTCACCGCCGCGCGTACCCGGTCCAGCAGCTCGGTGTCGAGCGGCTCACCGAAGAACGGCCGACCGGTCCGGGTGTGCACCACCCCGCCGCCCGGCCCGAACGGGCCACCGTCCCGCTCCCGGCAGACCAGCACCACGGCCCGGGAGCCCATGTGCTTCTCCTCGCAGACGACCCGGTCCACGCCGGCCGCCCGGTAGTCGGCGAACGCCTCCGCCGGATGCTCCAGGTAGCCGTCCAACTCGGACGTCGAGCAGGGCGCCATGGTCGGCGGCAGCCACACCAGCCGACGCGGGTCGACCGCGAAGCGGCTCATCACCTCCAGCGCCGCTGCGGCGTTCTCCGCCGGCACGGTCAGCGAACCGTACGCGTGCTCCACGTGCCGCCGACCGGACACGTCGGTCAGCTCCAGCACCTCGTCGGGCCGGGTCGGCGCGGCGGTCAGCGGCCGGACCGGGGCGTACCACTCGCGCTCCGCCGGCACCGCCACCAGTTCCCGCTCCGGGTAGCGCAGGGCGGTCAGCTGACCGCCGAAGACGCAGCCGGTGTCGATGCAGATGGTGTTGTTCACCCATTCCGGCTCCGGAGTGGGGGTGTGGCCGTAGACGACCATGGCCGAACCGCGGTACTCCCGGGCCCACGGGTAGCGCACCGGCAGGCCGTACTCGTCGGTCTCGCCGGTGGTCTCGCCGTACAACGCGAACGCGCGCACCCGCCCGGACGCCCGGCCCTGGTACTCCTCCTTCAACCCGGCGTGCGCCACCACCAGCCGGCCGCCGTCGAGCACGTAGTGGCTGACCAGTCCGTCGACGAAGGTGGCCACCTCGGCGGTGAACTCGGTCGGCTCCGCCGCCAGCTGCGCCAACGTCTCGGCCAGACCGTGGGCCACCTTCACGTTGCGGCCGCGCAGCTTCCGCAGCAGCTTCTGCTCGTGGTTACCGGGCACGCAGAGCGCGTGCCCGGCGGTGACCATGCCCATCACCAGGCGAAGTACCCCGGGCGAGTCCGGTCCGCGGTCCACCAGGTCGCCGACGAACACGGCGGTACGCCCCGACGGATGCGTCGCGTCCACCGCCCGTCCGGCGTCGTCGTGGTGCAGCTGCCAGCCCAACCGGGTCAACAGCGCCTCGAGTTCGGCCCGGCAACCGTGCACGTCACCGACGATGTCGAACGGACCGGTCAGCTCGCGCCGGTCGTTGAACAGCCGCTCGTAGCGGATCTCGGCGGCCTCGATCTCGTCGACACCGCGCAGCACGTGCACCTTGCGGAAGCCCTCCCGCGCCAGCTGGGAGTAGGTGCGCCGCAGGTCCCGGGACATCCGGGTCAGCACCTGCCGGCCGAAGGTGCGGTCGGACCGGGCCTCGGTACGCTCCCAGGCCAGCGTCTCCGGCACGTCCAGCACGATCGCCACCGGCAGCACGTCGTGTTCGCGGGCCACCCGGACCAGGGCGGCTCGGGCGTGTGGCTGGAGATTGGTCGCGTCGACCACGGTGAGCCGTCCAGCGCGCAGCCGCTTGCCCGCGATGTAGTGCAGTGCGTCGAAGGCCTCCGCCGAGGCGGACTGGTCGTTCTCGTCGTCGGCGACCATCGCCCGGAAGGCGTCGGAGGAGAGGACCTGGCTGGGCATGAAATGGCGGCTGGCGAACGTCGACTTGCCGGAGCCGGAGATGCCAACCAGTGCCACCAGCGCCAGTTCGGGAATGTCGAGGACGGTCATCGGGGTGCCTCCGCACGGGTGAACACGGCCAGCTGGGTGGGGGCTCCGACCTCCGGGTCGTCCGTACCGACGCCGTGCACCACGGCCGAGTAGCCGTATGTGGCGCCCACCCGCCGGACCCATTCGCCGAATTCGGCGCGGGTCCACTCGAAGCGGTGGTCGGCATGTCGGAACGTGCCCGCCGGCAACCCCTCGTAGCGCACGTTGTGCTCCACGTTCGGCGTGGTCACCACGACCGTCGTAGGTCGGGCGTAGCCGAAGACAGCGTCCTCCAGAGCCGGCAGCCGGGGCGGGTCGACGTGCTCAATGACCTCCATCAGCACCGCCGCGTCGTACCCGCGCAACCGATCGTCGCGATAGGTGAGGGCGGACTGCTGGAGCGTGACGCGGGTGCGTTGGCGTTCCGGCAGCCGGTCCAACCGCAGCCGCCGGGCGGCCATGGAGAGGGCCTGGGTGGAGACATCGGTGCCGACGATCTCGGTGAACCGGCGGTCACCGATCAGCGTGGCCAGCAGCGCACCGCCACCGCAGCCCAGGTCCAGCACCCGGTGGGCGCCCGCGTCGACAAGCGCGGCGTGTACCGCCTCCCGACGCAGGGCGGCCAGCGGAGCCCGGGGTGTCGACTCGGCCGGTGCCGGGTCCGCCACCGCGTCGTCGACGGTCGGCTCGTCGGTGGGTCGCTGAGCGTCCAGCCGCTGGAGTGCCTGACCTGCCAACGCCCGCCGGTGCGCCAGGTAGCGGCGGATGATCAGTCCACGCTCGGGATGGTCGGCCAACCAGCCTGAGCCGGCCCGCAGCAGCTTGTCCACCTCGTCCGGGGCCACCCAGTAGTGCTTCGCGTCGTCCAGCACGGGCAGCAGCACGTACAGATGGTTGAGCGCGTCGGCCACCCGCAGCGTGCCGGTGAGGGTCAGGTCGATGTAGCGGCTGTCGCCCCACTGCGGGTGCAGCTCATCGAGCGGGATGGCGGTGGCGGTGACCGCCCAACCGAGCGGGCCGAACACCCGGGTGGCCACGTCGGTGCCGCCACGGCAGCGCAGCACCGGAACCCGGACCTCCAGCGGGATGCCTCGGGCGGCCAGCTCGGGACGCTCCTTGGACGCACCCCGCAGCGCCGAGCGGTACACCTTCGACAGCGCCGAGGCGAGCAGGCTGGACGCGGCGTACGGCCGGTCGTTGACGTACCGCCCGAGAGTGAAACTCTCCGGCGTCGTGGTCGGCTTCCGGCCGCGACCCCGGGCGGCGGCCAGTTTCAGCGGGTCGACGTCGAGCAGGAGCGCGGCCGTGCAGCGCTGCTCGTCTGCCTCCGGATAGAAGACGTGCGCGGTGCCGACGGGCACGTCGAAGGTGTGCACCCGGTCGGGGTGCTTGATCAGCAGGTGACCGAGATCCGTCGCCGGCTGGTGCGTGGTGGTGAGGGTGAGCAGCACCCGCCCATGGTGTCAGCTCTTTCGATCTTGCGCCGTCCTGTTTTTCGACGGTTGCGGCGGGGTCTGCGGGGCAGCACCACCCGCTCCGGGCGGTCAGGCTTGATCCCTGCGCGGGTGGTGCTGCCCCGCAGACCTGTCGAGGTCCGGCTGGCGGCGGTGGCGTCAGGTCTGCGGCGGGTCTGGAAACGGCGGCGAGTGGGAAAGTGGCGTGGGGTGTCGAAAAGGGTGGTGCCCCGCCGAGGGTGTCGGCGGGGCACCGGTCGTGCTGTCGGTTGTCGTACGGGCTACGCGGTGAAGTGGGTACGGCGGCGGGCCAGCAGGAAGCCCGCGGCACCGGCGGCGAGCAGCACGGCACCGACGCCCGCGATCAGGGCGGTGTTGGCGCCGGTGATCGGCAGCTCACCACCGTCGTCGTCGCTGCCGCCGTCGCCGCCCTGGCCGCCACTCGGGTTGACGACGAGCTTGGCGACGTCGTTGGCCGGCTTCAGGTCGGCGTAGAAGCCGCCGTCGCAGTGGCACGGGACGTTGACCTTGACTTCGCCGGTGGCGTCCGGGATGACCTTGTCGATCCGGAACCCGAACGTCAGGGCCTCCTCGTCACCGGCCTTGATGAACCAACTGGTGTAGCAGCGGTACGTGCGTCCGCCCGGCTCTCCCGGCGCACCCCAGTCGTTCTCACCGCGCACCGGGAAACAGTTCTCCGGCACCCGTACCGCGCTGGTGCCGTTCGGCACCTCGACGGCCAGGTTGGTGACCGAGGAGCCGGAGCGGCCGTTGTCCAGGGTGGCCGGGCCGTTGTTGCGGAACCCGACGACGGCCTCGACCTCGTCGCCCTGCGCGCCGGAGATCTCGGCACCGATCGCTTCGAGGTCGGTGCTGTTCTTGCCGGTGACCGTCACCGACAGGTGCGACCAGTTGTTGTCCGGCTCGGTGTCCGCCTGGAAGGTACGCGCGGCCAGGCTCGGCCCGGCCTCGTCCAGCCCGAGCCGGCCGCCGGTGCCCGGCTTGCCGAACGTGGCACCGCGACGCGTCACGTACGCCTCGTAGTCCTCGAATTCGGCCGGGGTCAGCCAGAGGATCTCGCCGTAGTGGGAGCCCGGCGCGAACGAGTCCTTGGCGATCCGGTAGGCGAGGGTGGCGACATAGCTGGTGCGGGGCTCAAGCGGCCGGTCGAAGTGACAGGCGCGCAGGAAGGTGCCCTCGTAGGTGCAGTTGGAGTACTGCTTGGCGGGCTGGATCCCGTAGTCGTTGTGGAAGACGGCGACGGCGCCCTCGACGACGGTGTTCCCGGGGTTGCCGATCCGCAGCGGCACGGTGAACGTCGAGCCCGGCTTGCCGGAGCGCTTCGTCGACGGGCCGGCGGCCAGGTCGACGCCCTCGCCGATCCGCACCCGCGCCTCGTGGGTGACGGGCGAGTAGCCGGTGGCGCTGAGGCTCACCTTGACGGTGCCCTCGTCGCCGTCCTTCGCGTCCTTGGTCGGTGCGATGACCACCGAGTAGCGACCGCCGAAGCCACCCTCGTACAGCTCGACCTCGAACGGATCCGCGCAGACCAGGACGTTCGGCTCGGGCGTCGAGCAGAAGCTGAAGTCGCTCTCGGGCGTGACCGTTGCCTTGCCGGCGAGGCTGGTGAAGTCGTAGCGCACGGTCAGGTCGTGCACCACCACCGTGGACGAGGCGAACAGGATCGGGCTGTCGATCTTCCCAGCCGAGCCGGCGGCGATGGTGGTGTCGCCGAAGTAGACGCCCAGTGAAACCTGGGACTCCTCGGCAGCGGCGGGGGCGGCAGGGGTGGCGACGGCGGCGATCAGCGCGCCTGCCACAGCCAGCCCGGCCAGCCGACGCCGAGCGGAGTGGTCGAGCATGAAGGGGTTCCTCCCGAAAGGGTGCGGGTGAAGCCCCCGGATATTAAGAAACCTTTAAGATCTTCGCTGTCCATGCCAGCCGTAGGGGACGAACTCCGACCGAAAGGTTGATCTATCGGTGCGTCAGCGGTAGTCGTCCTCGTCGGCGCCGACCACGCGAGCCTGCTCCATGGCGTCCCAGTCGTCGACCTCCAGGCCGCGGTGCGGCTCGACCTCGACCTGGCTCGGGTCGACCACGGCGGCCTGCTCGACGGCGTCCGCCGGCTCGGCCTCCAGATCACGTTCCTCCGGGCTGAGGTGGTCGCCGGGGGCGAAGTCCTCGTCTGGCTGGCCCATTCGATGCCTCCGGGATGTCGGCGTACAGGTACCCATCCACCGTACGGGGTGTGCTGGCGCGGTGCTGGGAACCGGCCGCCACGCAGCCGCCGAGGGTACGCCGTCGCGGTGAGCGAGTCGGCCGAATCGGCCCACCGGCGAGCGTCACCGGTGCCAGGATGGTGCCGTGGGCTTCCTCATCCGACTGGCGACGACCGCCATCGCACTGTGGATCACCACGCTGGTCGTGCCCGGGGTCGAGGTGACCGGCCGCACCGGTTACGACACGGCGTTCACCCTGCTCGTCGTGGCGTTGATCTTTGGCCTGGTCAACGCGGTACTCAAGCCGGTCATCAGGGTCGTGGGCTGCGTCTTCTACCTGCTGACTCTCGGCCTGTTCGCGTTGGTGGTCAACGCCCTGTTGTTCCTGCTGACGGACTGGATCGCCGGGGCGATCGGGCTGCCCTTCGACGTGCGCGGCTTCTGGGCGGCCTTCTGGGGCGCCATCGTGATGGCGGTGGCCACCTGGCTGATCAGTGTGGTGGTGCCGGATACCGCGGACCGGCGGTGAACCGGCCCGGTTGTGTCCGTCCGGCTCCGCTACGGGATACTTCCCCGCGGAGGACAGCGCGGTCCGGCGCATCAAGGTAGAACAGGCGGCCCGCACGGCCGTGCCCCTACGGAGAACAGCGGCCGTACGGCCGACAGCGGCAAGTAAGGAGCGTTCGACATGCCCATCGCTTCCCCCGAGGCTTACGCCGAGATGCTGGATCGCGCCAAGGCCGGCCGGTACGCGTACCCGGCGATCAACGTGACGTCCTCGCAGACGCTGAACGCGGCGCTCAAGGGCTTCGCCGACGCGGAGAGCGACGGCATCATCCAGGTCTCCACCGGTGGTGCGGAGTACCTTTCGGGCCCCTCGGTCAAGGACATGGTCACCGGCGCGGTGGCCTTCGCGGCGTACGCGCACGAGGTGGCCAAGAAGTACCCGGTCAACATCGCCCTGCACACCGACCACTGCCCGAAGGACAAGCTGGACAAGTTCGTCCGTCCGCTGATGGCCATCTCCCAGGAGCGGGTCAAGCGGGGCGAGGAGCCGCTGTTCCAGTCGCACATGTGGGACGGCTCGGCCGTGCCGGTGGCGGAGAACCTGGAGATCGCGGCCCAGCTGCTCGACGAGGCCGCCAAGGGCAAGATCGTCCTGGAGATCGAGGTCGGTGTCGTCGGCGGTGAGGAGGATGGCGTCGAGAACGCCATCAACGACAAGCTCTACACCACCGTCGAGGACGGTCTGGCCATGGTCGAGGCGCTCGGCCTGGGCGAGAAGGGCCGCTACATGGCGGCGCTGACCTTCGGCAACGTGCACGGCGTCTACAAGCCGGGCAATGTCAAGCTCCGCCCCGAGATCCTGAACAACATCCAGGAGGCGGTCGGCGCCAAGTACGGCAAGGAGAAGCCGCTCAGCCTGGTCTTCCACGGCGGTTCGGGCTCGCTGCTCTCGGAGATCCGCGAGGCGCTCGACTACGGCGTGGTGAAGATGAACATCGACACCGACACCCAGTACGCCTTCACCCGTCCGGCGGCGGACCACATGTTCCGCAACTACGACGGCGTGCTCAAGGTCGACGGCGAGGTCGGCAACAAGAAGATGTACGACCCCCGGGTGTGGGGTAAGGCCGCCGAGGCAGGCATGGCCGCCCGCGTGGCGGAGGCCTGCGAGCACCTGCGCTCCACCGGCACCACGATGACCAAGTGACGTACTGACGTCGCCCGGACGGGCGGCCGGCCCGACTTGGGCCGGCCGCCCGTCGCGTTCTTGCTAATAGGGGGCCCTTCCTATACACCAGGCGTTAACAAGGTGCCCTTCCTTACGCCGTCAGCAGGCGGACGGCCTCGTGGACGTCGTCGGTCAGGTGCACGGTGTCCGACAGGTCGCCGAACGGCGAGCTGGCCAACAGTGGACGCAGCAGCGACTCCACCGGCAGTTCCTCGGTCCAGTACGCGCGGTCCAGGAAGACGTACGCGCCACTCGCCCCGTCGGTGCCGTAGAAGGTCTTGGTGGCGGCCTGAAACACCTCCTGCACGGTTCCCGCCCGGCCGGGGGCGAAGACGATGCCGCCCCGGGCCAGCCGCAGGATGGTGTCCTCCCGGATGGCGTTGGAGAAGTACTTGGCGATCCGGCCCGCGAACAGGTTCGCCGGCTCGTGGCCGTACAGCCAGGTCGGCACGGCGAGTCCTCCGCAGCCCGCCCAGTCCAGGTCGCCGGTGGCCAGCGCGGCCGAGTCCGCCCGGTAGGCGGTCACCGGCTCGGTGCCGTTCACCGGCGGCGTGACCGACCGCCCGTACCGTTCCCGTACTCGCAGCGCCACGGCGGTGTAGCGGTCGTGATCGGTGTAGTCCGGCGCGGTGGCGAGCAGGTCGATGGCGGCGGTGAGGTCTTCGGTCGGCCGGGTCGACAGGTACGCGCCCAGGTTGGCGGCCTCCATCACGCCCGGCCCGCCGCCGGTGACCACCAGCCGGTGCGCCCGGGCGAGTTCCCAGCCCAGCACCGCGGCCATCCGGTACGCCTCACTGCCACGGCGGACCGCGTGCCCACCCATCACCCCGACGACCGACTGCGGCCCGTGGGTGGCCAGCCAGGCGCGAGTGGCGTCGGCGAGGGCGTTGTCCACCCCGTGGTCGTGCAGCCGCTGGCCGAGCGCCTCCCGGACATCGGGCATCGCCCCGCCGTGCGCGCGGAAGTGCGCGTACACCCGGCTGTCGTACATCGCCGCGAAACCGCCCTCGGCGAAGCCGGCGGCGAGGTCCTCCGGGGTGTAGAGGTGGGACGGCTGGGTCGGGTACGGCAGTTTGGAGAACGGCGGCACCACGTTGGCGCCCCGGCGGACCAGGTCGGCGCCGACCTGCCGGGAGGCGAAGCGGCAGCCGACGAAGAGTGTCCCGGCCACCTCGACCTCGGTGAGGTCGGGTACCGGTGCCAGATCCAGGCGGAGCCCCTGCACGGTGAGCCCGACCAAGCTGCCGGTGGCCAGCCGCCGGTCGAACTCCGCCCGGGTCTGGATCTCGTCTGTCCAGGTGTGCGGCTCGATGACGTCCGCGGGGGGTGGAGTCGGCATCGGGCCATCCTGCCGGGCCGCCGCAACCGCCGTGGAGCGGACCCCGGGCGACGCCGATCTTGGCGCGGGAGCCCGGCGGCCTGGCCGGGCTCCCGCGTTCCGGTTCCTGGGGAGGCTCCGGATCCATAGTTGTAGTGGATGGGGCCGGAGGACGGCATGGGCCGCAGGCGTGAGCGACCTCTCGGCCGTTCAGCCGACCGGCTCGGCGGGGCCCCCTCGCGGTCCGCTGTGCGAAGCGGGTTGAATGGGGCGATGCAGAACCTCCTACCTGAGCCGCCCGCCACGCTCCTGCCCGCGCACGTCGAGGCCGACTCCGCCCTGGCCGGCGCCGAGCAGACCGGCAGCGACGAGGCTTTCGCCGAGGTGGCGGCCCGGTTCCCGACGCACAGCGCGGCGTGGGCGGCGCTGGCCGCCCGAGCGTTCGAGCAGGGCCAGGTCGTGCCGGCGTACGCGTACGCCCGCACCGGCTACCACCGTGGTCTGGACCAGCTTCGGCGCAACGGTTGGAAGGGGCACGGGCCGGTGCCGTGGTCGCACGAACCGAACCGTGGCTTCCTGCGCTGCCTCTACGTGCTGTCCCGGGCGGCGGACGCGATCGCCGAGGCGGACGAGGCAGCCCGTTGCGCGCAGTTCCTGCGTGACTGCGATCCCGCCGCCGCCGACGCGTTGGCCAGCAACTGACGCTCAGAGGCCCTCGGCCACCGAGGCGGCGATCTTCAGCCAGGCGTCGCGGGTGGCGGTGGAGAGCTGCGCGTACCGCAGTGGCTCGCCGGTGTCGATGAGGCGTTCGTACGGGGCGAGCAGCACCGCGCGGGTGCGGGCGGCGAAGTGCTCCTGGATCGCGGGCAGGTCGATCTCCTTGCGCGACGGCGGCATGGAGACCACCGTGACCGCCTGCCGGACCAGCCGTTGCCGCCCGCTCTGCTCCAGGTGGTCGAGCATCCGGGCGGCCGTCTCCGCCGAGTCGTTACGGGCGGACATGGTGACCACCAGTTGGTCGGTGGCATCCATGGCGGCCTGCCAGTTCTGCGCCCGGACGTTGTTCCCGGTGTCCACGAAGATCAGCTTGTAGAACCGGCTGACCACCTCGCGGATCTCACCGAAGGCGGCGGCGGTGAGCATCTCACCGCCGGTGGCCGACTCGTCGGAGGCGAGCACGTCGAACATTCCCTCGCCCTGCGAGCGGACGTACTGGGACAGGTCACCGACCCGCCCCTGGGCACCGTGGAACTGGCCGAGATCCCGTAGCAGGTCGCGCACCGTACGGGAGTGGAAGTCCTGCTGGGCGCGCATCCCCAGGGTGCCCTGGGTCTCGTTGTTGTCCCAGGCCAGCACGTATCCGCCACGGTTCTGACCGAAGGTCATGGCGAGCAGCAGGATGGCGACGGTCTTGCCGGCGCCGCCCTTCGGGTTGACCACGGTCACCTGCCGCAGCCCGCCGAAGTTGCGGCGCACCATCTCGATGTCCCGCTTGCGTTCCAACTCCTGCCGCCCGGGCGGCAGCTTCACCAGGCCGGTCTTGTTGACCACGGCACGGATCCCTGTCGTCGCGACCGGCTCGGCCGGGCGCACCTGCCGACGGCGGGCGAAGTCCTCGGCGGTGGGCGCGGTACCGGCCTCCGGGGTCCAGGCCGGGTCCGCGTACGCCGGTGGCACCCGGGACACGGGGTTCGTCGCCGGGTAGGGCTGCGGAGGTGCCGGTGGCACGGCCGGCGGCGGGCTCTGCTGCCAGGGCGCGGGGTTCCAGGCCGGCTGTGGCGGGAACGGGCCGGGCGGCGCTGCCAGGTCCGGCGGCGCGGCAGCCGACTCGCTCTGGGGCGGTGTGGCGGGCTGGGCGTCCGCCGGTGGTGGGCCGGCGGGCGGGGAGACGGGCGGCACCGGCTCGGGCCTCACGGGCGGCAGCGGAGCGCCGGGTTGTGGCACCGGCGCGCTGCCGTGCGGTGACGGCGATGCCGCGAACGGGTACGGGCCGGACTGCTGGGGCGTCGGCGGCAGTGGCTGCGGAATCGGAGGTAGCGGCTGGGCCGGTGCGGCCCAGGTGGGGCGGGCCGTCCCGGTCGCGGTCTCGGCAGGCGGGGGCGCCTGCTGCTGAGGGTTTTCCGCCGCAGCGGCAGGCTCGGAGCCGGAACGCTGCGGCGGATGCGCCCACGGCGACTCCGTCTGCGGGCGGTGCCCAGGTGCCGTACCGGCATCGGTTTCGGCGGTGGTCGCCGCATCGTCCGGCCGGTCCTGCGGGTCGACCGACCCGCCGTCGCGGGCGGGCGGGGCGGCCGTCGGCCGGTCCAGGGTGAAGGGCAGGTCCAGGTCGACCTGGGCGGGCCCGGGCTGCGGTGCCGGTTCCCAACCGGCGGCGTTCGGCGCGGTCAACGACGGATAGTCCGTGGCCGAGGGCGGCCGGGCAGCACCGGGCGCGTGTGTCGGCCGTTCCGGTGGCTGCGTGGGCCCGGCTGCCGGGGGCGGATAGGCCGGTCCTGGGCTCGGTGACGGAGCGGTCGGCTGGCCGGGCGACGGCTGTGCCGGCGGAGGCGGCACGGTCGGTGGAACCGGTGGCGGAGCATCCCACCCGGGCGCGCCGAAGCCGTCGATCTGCTCCGGTGGCCAGAGGGGTTCGATGTCCCGTTCCGGCATCCCTGGCTGACCGGGCACGTGCACCCGGTCGGCGTTGTCGTCCACCACGGTGTCCTCCCCATTCCTCCTGACGAGGATAGGCCCCGGGGCCGACCCGGGGCCCGGGGTGCGCCGGCCGGGGCAGGTCAGGCCGCCCAGACCGCCCAGGCGCCCGGCTCGGTCCACCAGGACCGCTTACGCGTCAGCTGTCCCGTCACCCCGTCGTCCAGGTACGGCAGCGCCGCCTCGTCGCGAGGTAGCACCGACGCGGCCCGGCCCCGGGCCCGCCGGACCTCCAGGCGTACCCGGCGTCGACCCAACCGTGACCGGGTGACCACCGGCACCGCCACCGCCACCTCCACCAGCCCGTCGGTCGGGTCGGGTCCGGCCAGCAACGTCACGTCGTCGAGCCGGGCGTATCCGCCCGCGTTGCCGATCGCGCAGGCGAGCAGCGGTTCGTCACCGTGCGACAACACGGCGTCGTCCACCTCCACCCGGCCACGCCAGGGCAGCGGGGTGCCGTCCTCACCGGCGGCGCCGAGCAGCGCGCCGTCCAACGTCACCGAGCCGCCGTCGTGACGCAGCAGATCCAACCGGCGCGGTGTGCCGTCCAGCACGGCGGCGGCCACGGCCGCCGGGTCGCGGGGCAGCCCGAGCTGGGCGGCGAGATCGCGGTGCGTCGTGCCGCGCGCCGGGTCGAGTGGCAGTACGCCGACCGCCGGCAGGTCCGGCACTGTCCGGTTGTCGGCCAGGTCGGTCGGGCGGCGGCTGGGCGGCGGAGCGTACCGCCGGACCATGCGGCGTAATACGGCGCGCAACTGTGCGTCACCGGCCACGGCGACCACGAGCCGGGTCTTGGCGTCGGCGTCGGGCCAGGTGAGGCCGTCCGGTCGAGGCGGCCCGTCCAGCCGGGTCAGCACCTCGTCGATCTCCGCGTCCGAGCGGGCGGTCACCGTCTCGACCCGGGCCCCTCGGGCGGTCAGCGCATCGGAGCAGGTCAGCACCGGTACGCGCGGAGTCTCGCAGCGTTCCTCGCGATCTGTGGCGGTGTCCGTGCCACCCCCACAGCAGGCTCCGCCGCTGCCACACCCGGCCCCCGGAGCGTCCCGCTCGGAGCCGAGGGTGAGCAGCACCACGTCGTACACGGGTAGCTCCTCCTGCTGTTCCTGACACGACCCCTGCCGGTCGTGCCGTCACTACTTGTTAACCTGACACCCCGGGCTCGCTGACCGGTCGCCATCTGGCACCCGAGCCTTCTGGAGGCGAGAAGATGCCAGCGATCGTGCTCATCGGTGCTCAGTGGGGCGACGAGGGCAAGGGCAAGGTTACCGACCAGCTCGGTGAGCGGGTCGACTACGTCGTCCGCTTCTCCGGCGGCAACAACGCCGGCCACACGGTGATCACCCCGGACGGGCAGAAGTACGCCCTGCACCTGATGCCGTCGGGGGCGCTCTCCCCGAACGCCGTGATCGTCATCGGCAACGGCGTGGTGGTCGACCCGAAGGTGCTGCTCAGTGAGATCGACGGCCTGGCCGAGCGGGGCGTGGACGTCTCCCGGCTGCGGATCTCCGGCGACGCGCACCTGATCATGCCGCACCACCGGGCGCTGGACCGGGTGGTCGAGCGGTATCTGGGCAGCGCCCGGATCGGCACCACCGGCCGGGGCATCGGTCCCGCGTACGGCGACAAGGTGGCCCGGATGGGCATCCGGGTGCAGGACCTGCTGGACCCGGGCATCCTGCGCAAGAAGCTGGAACTCGCACTGCGCGAGAAGAACCAGGTGCTGTTCAAGGTCTACAACCGCAAGGCGATCGACGTCGACGCCACCATCGAGGAGTACCTGGCGTACGCGGAGCGGCTGCGGCCGTACATCGCGGAGACCCGAGCGCTGCTCTGGGACGCGCTGGACCGTGGCGACATCGTGCTGCTGGAGGGTGCCCAGGCCACCATGCTCGACATGGACCACGGCACCTATCCCTTCGTCACCTCGTCGAACCCGACGGCCGGTGGGGCGTGTGTGGGTGCCGGCATCCCGCCGACCGCGATCACGAAGGTGATCGCGGTGAGCAAGGCGTACACCACGCGGGTCGGTTCCGGGCCGTTCCCCACCGAGCTGTTCGACGACAACGGTCAGCACCTGCGCAAGGTCGGCCACGAGTACGGCACGACCACCGGGCGGGAACGCCGGTGCGGCTGGTTCGACGCGGTCGTCGCCAGGTACGCCTGCCGGCTCAACGGCGTCACCGATCTCGTGATCACCAAGCTGGACGTGCTCACCGGGCTGCCGACCGTGCCGATCTGCGTCGGTTACGAGATCAACGGCAAGCGGGTCGACGACATGCCGATGACCCAGACGGATTTCCACCACGCCGTGCCGGTCTACGAGGAGCACCCCGGCTGGTGGGAGGACATCACCAAGGCGCGGACCGACGCGGACCTCCCCGAGAACGCCCGCCGCTACATCGCCCGCATCGAGGAACTCACCGGCACCCGGGTCAGCGTCGTGGGCGTAGGCCCCGGCCGCGAAGAAAACGTAACCCGCCACCCCCTCCTCCCCTAACAGCCCCCACCCACCCCCACCTCCTTGTTGATCAAGAAGTTTTGGTCTAGAAATCGCGCTGATCTGACCAAAACTTCTTGATCAACACGGCGGGGTTGCGGCGGGGTGGGTGGTTGTCCACAGGGGCTGCGGGGTGGGGGCGGTGGTGGACAGAGTGGGTGGATGAATGCGTCTGAGGTGTTGGGTCGGCTGGCGTCCGACCAAGGCGGGGTGGTGACGGCGGCGCAGGCGTTGTCCGCCGGCTACACCCGTGAGCAGATCCGGCATCTGCTCAGGTCGGGCCGCTGGACGAGAATGGCGCGTGGGCGCTTCGTACCAGGGCCGGTGCAGGACGTGCTCCGTCATCGTCGGGCACGGATCGGCGCGGCGGTGGACAGCCTGGGCCCCGAGGCGGTGGCGGTCCTCGACACGGCCGCCGAACTGCACGGCATCGCCGGCCTCAGGGTCACGTCCACGATCCACGTGTCAGTACCGCCGGACCACCCTCGACCGCAGCGCCGCAGCGATCCCGATCTGGTGGTGCACCAGCTCACGCTCGGGCCGGCTGACGTGGGCACGGTCGCCGGGATCCCGGCCACCAGTGCCGTACGAACAGTCGCCGACGTCATCCTCCGGGTGGGCCGGTACCCGGCGGTATGTGTCCTGGATTCGGCGCTCAACCGGCGGCTTCTCACCGAGGCCGACCTCGCGGCGATCCCGGCGCTGCTCACCGGCCGCCGGGGAGCGGTGGCGGCGCGGCAGCGGCTGACCGAGGCCGACGGTCGGGCGCAGTCCCCGCTGGAGACCCGTACCCGTCTGCGGTGCGTCGACGGAGGTGTCCCGCCCGATGTCCTCCAGTTGGAGGTGCGCGACGACGACGGGTACCTGCTCGGCATCGGCGATCTGGGCTGGCGTGGACCCAGGGTGATCGCCGAGGCGGACGGCGCGGCCCCGCATGGCACGCCGCAGGCGGTCTTCGAGGACCGGGTCAGGCAGAACCGCCTGGTCAACGCCGGTTGGCGGATCCTCCGGTTCACCTGGTCCGACACGCTCCGACCCGATTACGTGCCGGAAACCGTACGCCGCGCCCTGCGTAGATGACCAAGAGCTTTTGGTCGCGCGGACGCCCTTTTCGAGACGAAAACTTCTTGATCAACAGGGTTGGCGGGGCGGTCGGTAGGATGACTCGGCGTGCGGGTTCTTCTTCTTGGTAGCGGCGGGCGGGAGCATGCGCTCGCGCTGAGGTTGGCCGACGATCCGTCCGTCGAGGCGTTGATCGCGGCACCGGGTAACCCGGGGATCGCGGCGGTGGCGGAACTGCGAGCCGTCGACCTGGTGGATCCGGTGGCGGTGGCAGGGCTCGCCGTCGACGTGAGCGCGGACCTGGTGGTCGTCGGGCCCGAGGCGCCGCTGGTCGCCGGGGTGGCCGACGCGATCCGAGCCAAGGGCATCGCGGTCTTCGGCCCGTCGGCTGAGGCCGCCCGGCTGGAGGGCTCGAAGACCTTCGCCAAGGAGGTGATGACCGCCGCCGGTGTCCCCACGGCACGCGCCCACACCTGCACCGACGAGGCGAGCACGGCCGCCGCCCTGGACGAATTCGTCCCGCCGTACGTGGTGAAGAACGACGGACTCGCCGCCGGGAAGGGCGTGGTGGTCACCGACGACCGCGCGACGGCTGAGGCGCACGCCCGCGCCTGCGGCCGAGTCGTCGTCGAGGAGTACCTCGCCGGTCCCGAGGTGTCGCTGTTCGTGGTGACCGACGGCGAATCGGCGGTGCCGCTGCTGCCGGCGCAGGACTTCAAGCGGGTCGGCGACGGCGACAGCGGGCCGAACACCGGCGGCATGGGGGCGTACGCGCCACTGCCGTGGGCACCGCCCGGTCTGGTGGACGAGGTCATGCGCGACACGGTGCACCCGACGCTGGCCGAGATGCGCCGTCGTGGCAACCCCTTCGCCGGGCTGCTCTACGTCGGGCTGGCGATCACCGCCGACGGCCCCCGGGTGATCGAGTTCAATGCCCGCTTCGGCGACCCGGAGACCCAGGTGGTGCTCGCGTTGCTGGAGACGCCGTTGGGCGGGCTGCTGCATGCCGCCGCCACCGGCACGCTGGCCGACCACCCACCGCTGCGCTGGCGTTCCGGTGCCGCGGTGACGGTGGTGGTCGCGGCCGAGGGTTACCCGGCTGGGCCGCGTACCGGTGATGTGATCAGCGGGGGCGAGCAGCCTGGCGTGATCCACGCCGGCACCGCGCGCCGGGCCGCCGACGGTGCCCTGATCTCCGCCGGAGGCCGGGTCCTCTGTGGTACGGCCACCGGCGGAGACCTGGCCGCCGCCCGGGCCTCCGCCTACCGGATCGTCTCCGGAATCACCCTCGACGGTTCGCACTACCGCCGGGACATCGCCGCCGCCGCGGTCGACGGCCGGATCACCGTTCCCCGCTGACCAGGACGGGTGCCGGCCGGTTCGGCCGAAGCCGGTGCCCGACGGTCCACTTTGGTTGCTTCACCACGAATCGGTGGGGTGGCCGTGCTGTGCGTACATAGGCGTCGCATGCCGACATTGACTCGTATGCCTTTCGGGGTGATGGGCCGACCCTGATCGTTGCTACGGTCTGCCCGGGTCGAGGGGGAGGCCGCAGGGTCCGTCCGCTCGGCGCTGATGGTGCTCATCTCCGCACTGTCGCGAGTTGTACCGCCCGTCGGGGAAATCCCGTCGGGCCGGACTGCAACTCGACGCACCGGTGGTGGCGTTACTTACCGGTGAGGAGGTGGCATGGACGCCGACGAGTTCGAGACGTTCGTACGCGATTCCGCACCGGTGCTGAGGCGGTACGCACGCGCGGTCACCGCAGACCCGGAGCAGGCCGAGGCGCTCCTCCACCAGGCGTACGTGCGGATGGCGACCAGGTGGCACCGGCTCGTGGCCGAGGGCGGTCTGCTCGCGTACGCGAAGGTCACGATGGTCCGGCTGCAGGTGAGCCGGCTGCGGGCGGTCGTCCGCCGGCTGCGGTCGGCCGGGGCCGCTCCACCGTCGGCGGCGGCCGGGGAGTACGGCCAGGCAGACCACGATCACCTACGCGGGCTGCTCGCCGGGCTTCCCCCGATGCAGCGGGTGGTGCTGGTCATGACCTACCTCGACAACTTGGACGACGAGTCGATCGCGGCGGCGACGGGGCGTCGCCCGGCGACCGTCCGGTCGCTGCGCGATCGCGCCCTCGGCACCCTGCGGGCCGAGCTGCCGGTCACCCGGGTACGTGCGGAACGGGAGGTGGCGGGGTGACCGACATCCGGGACACGTTGCGCGAGTTCTGGACGGCCGACACCGGGCCGCCCACCGGGGATCCGCTGCCGGCGGTGCGGGCCCGGCTGCGTCGTCGCCGACGGGTTTGGGCCACCGCCGCCGCGCTCGCCTCGTGCGCGGTCGTCGGGCTGGCGGTGTTCATGGCCGTGACCGAGTGGTACGGCGATCCCCCGCGCACTGTCGCCGAGCCGTCGGCCAGCCCGGTCATGCCCGAGCTGCGGGGCCTGCCGCCCGGTCTGCGGCGGGTCGACGCTACGGAGGCGGTGCTGCGGATGCCTCGGCCCGAGGTCGTTCCGGCGGGCATCCGGTCGGCGTACGAGGGAACCGGCCCGGTGACCCGGGTGGTGGTGGTGTTCGACTTCGAAGCACCGCAGGGCCTGCCCGGCACGCCGCGCGAGGTGAGCGTGCCGTCCGGTGCGCAGATCCTGGCCACCGACGAACCGGCGACGTCCACCGCCTACCTGTCGGCGTGGGCACCGGACGGGTGCAGCTGGTTCATGGCGGTGACAGCGACCGAGGCCGAGGTCCGGGCGGCGGCGCTGGATGCCCTGATCAAGGCCAACCTCCGCTGAGGGTATCGTGTTCGATCTTGGCTGGTCAGGTCGCCCGGACCAACCGATCGGCCACCCACGGGCATTGACAGCCCATGTCACGATCATCGTGCCGTTGGCTGGTCAGGACCCATCGGGACGGGGAGGAGAACGCGGTGATCGGTTTCCTCGGTGCGGCGCTCAGTTTCCCCACCGTCCTGTTCAGCTTCCTTCTGGTGGTCGTCGTCGGTTACTGGCTGCTGGTGCTGACGGGTGTCCTGGATCTCGGCGACGACCTCGACGTCGACGGGGTGCCGGGCACCGTGCTGGCCGGTCTCGGCCTGGGCGGAGTGCCCAGTGCGATCATCTTCTCCCTGCTCGTGGCGGTGGCCTGGTTCGTCAGCCTGGCCGGCACCGTCCTGCTCGACGGCCTCGGCCTGGGCTCCGGCACCCGCATCGCCGTGTCGGTCGGTGTCCTGCTGGCCGCCGCCGCCTGCGCGTGGCTGGTGACCCGCCTGGTCGCCGCGCCGTTGAGCCGGCTCTTTCCGACTGAGACGGACGCCACTCGGCACGCCTTCGTCGGTCGCCTCTGCGTCGTGCGGACCGGTACGGTGACCGCCGACTTCGGTCAGGCGGAGGTGACCGCGGCCGATGGTTCTTCGGCCGTGGTGCAGATCCGACAACCGGGTGACGAAAAGATGCCGGCCGGCAGCTCCGCGCTGATCTACGACTACGACACCGACGGTGAGTTCTTCTGGGTGATGCCCGCCGGACCCGCCTTCGACCCGATGAGACACATCCCCGAATAGCTCACCACCGACCCGCTACGGGCTGCCGGTCAAACCCCTTCCGTCGGTCCGCCCCTTGCCGCCCCCCGAAAGGAGGATGCGCGGCGTCCCGCCCGGCCCGCTGGCCGGTCGTCACCGCACGCGCGCCCAACCCATGGATGTCATCACCACCGGTATAGGCGTACTCCTCGCCGTCGTCCTACTCGTCGCGCTCGGCGTGGTGTTCATGATCAGTCGGCTGTTCCGCAAGGTCGAGCAGGGCAAGGCCCTGATCGTCTCGAAGGTCCGACGGGTAGACGTGACCTTCACCGGCGCGGTCGTGCTGCCGGTCCTGCACAAGGCCGAGATCATGGACATCTCGGTCAAGACGATCGACATCGAACGGACCGGCAACGAGGGTCTGATCTGCCGCGACAACATCCGGGCCGACATCCGGATCACCTTCTTCGTCCGGGTCAACAAGACCGTCGAGGACGTCATCAAGGTGGCGCAGGCGATCGGCACCGCGCGGGCCAGCGACCGGGAGACGCTCCAGGAGCTGTTCAACGCGAAGTTCTCCGAGGCGCTCAAGACGGTCGGCAAGCAGCTCGACTTCGTGGACCTCTACACCAAGCGCGACGAGTTCCGGGACCAGATCATCCGGGTGATCGGCACCGACCTCAACGGCTACAGCCTGGAAGACGCGGCGATCGACTTCCTGGAGCAGACGCCGATGTCGCAGCTCGACCCGAAGAACATCCTCGACGCCCAGGGCATCCGGAAGATCACCGAGCTGACCGCGCTGGAGCACGTGCGGACCAACGAGTTCCGCCGCAGCGAGGAGAAGGAGATCACCCGGCAGAACGTCGACGCCCGGGAGGCGATCCTGGAGCTTGAGCGGCGGCAGGCGGACGCCGAGGCCAAGCAGCAGCGCGAGATCGAGACCGTGCGGGCCCGCGAGGAAGCCGAGATCACCCGGGTACGTGCCGAGGAGCGGCTGCGCGCCGAGACCGCGAACATCCGTACCGACGAGCAGCTCGGTATCCAGCACGAGAACCGGGCGCGGGAGATCGCGGTCGCGGAGAAGAACCGCGAGCGGGTCATCGCCATCGAGACCGAGCGGATCGAGAAGGACCGCCTGCTGGAGGTCATCAGCCGGGACCGGGAGACCGAGCTGAGCACGATCGCCAAGGACAAGGAGGTCGAGGCCGAGAAGCGGGCCATCGCCGAGGTGGTCCGGGAGCGGATCGCGGTGGAGAAGACCGTGGCCGAGCAGGAGGAGAACATCAAGCGGCTGCGGGTGGTCGAGGAGGCCGAGCGGACCCGCCAGGCGCTGGTCATCCAGGCCGAGGCCGAGGCGCAGGAGAACCTGGTCAAGGACATCAAGGCCGCGGAGGCCGCCGAGGCGGCGGCGAAGCACCGGGCCCGCGAGGAACTGGTGCTGGCCGAGGCCCGGCAGCAGGCCGCCGAGCTGGACACCCGGGCGAAGATCCGGCTGGCCGAGGGCGCCCAGGCCGAGGCGGCAGCGGCCGGTCTGGCCGACGTGCAGGTCCAGGAGCGCAGCGCCGAGGCGATCGAGAAGGTCGGCCGCGCAGAGGCTGCGGTCGAGCGGGAGAAGGCCGTGGCCGCCGCCGAGGCGGTGCGCGAGAAGCTGAAGGGCGAGGCCGAGGGTCTCACCGAGAAGGCCGCCGCGATGGCCGCGCTGGACGAGGCGACCCGGGAGCACGAGGAGTACCGGCTGCGCCTGGAGCTGGAGAAGGAGGTCCGGCTGGCCGGGCTGGACACCCAGCGTCAGGTCGCCGAGGCGCAGGCCAAGCTGGTCGCCACCGGCCTGGAGAAGGCGAACATCGACATCGTCGGCGGGGACAGCGTCTTCTTCGACAGGCTGCTCAGCTCCATCTCGTTCGGCAAGAGCGTGGACGGGTTCGTGGCCCACTCGGACGTGGCGAAGAGCCTGGCCCAGCCGTGGCTGGACGGCAGCGCCAGCTTCACCGACGACCTGGCCCGCATGGTCGGCTCGATCGACACCGCCGGCCTGCAGAACCTCACCCTGTCGGCCTTCCTGATGCAGCAGATGCGCTCCGGTAGCGCGGACAAGGGCAAGCTCCAGGAACTGCTGAAGGCGGCGCAGCGCCTCGGGGTGGCGGAAACCCCGGTAGCCGCGCTGGCCGGCCCACGGCAGTCCGCCGGTGAGTGAGCCGACCGCCGGTCCGGCCGCTGTCGGGCGTACGCCCGGCGACGCCGGACCGGCGCCGGCCGCCCCGGATCCGACCGGGCCGGGAGCGGCGGACGTCGGTACCCGGCCGGGACCGGACGACGGTAGCTATGAGGTGCTGCGCCGACGGCTCGCCACCCAGGCGGCCGAACTGGCCCGGCGGGCGGAGGCGCTCAACGCCCGCCGACTGGAGGTCTTCGGCAGCACCGAACTGCGGCTGCTGAGCACCGAGCGGATCCGTACGGAGCACAACTGCGTACCCCGGGACATCGTCTCGGTGGGCGGGTTGATGCTGTTCGGCTACAACGTCTTCATCGGGTTGAAGCCGGAGACCTCCGTCGATGACGTCTTCTCCCTGCACCGGTTCAGCCGGGAGCCGGGCCAGTCCGGTGAGTCGGATGGGACGCAGACGGCCGGGTTCCGGTTCGACCCGGCGGGCCACGACGAGCTGCCCGGGCTGCTCCGCCACCCGCAGTTCGTCCGGGACTTCGGTGAGCTGTACCGCTACTACCGCCAGGCCCGCCTGTTGCAGCTGCGGCGGGTCGACGGGCGGCTGCTGGCGGTGTTCCAGACCGGGCCGCGCACCGAGGACATCCGGGTGCTGCGGTGGCGGGTCGGCGTCGACGGCACACCCGAGTACCTGGACAGCCGGGGCGAGCGGGACCACGTCTTTCCGCCGTCGCACGACTTCGAGTGGATCGAGACGACCCGCGAGGACCACGTCCTCGGCCGGCACCCGCACATCTCCATCGACGGCGAGGTCTTCGTGGAGACGGTCGGCGGCACGCTGACCGTGAAGGTGGAGAACAACACCGAGGTCGGCGAGGGCATCTACAGCGAGCCGGTGGACGAGCCGTTGCAGAGCCTCGCCGACGCCGACGTCCACTGGGCCCGGGTGGGGCCGCTGATCCTGCTGCGGCTGCGGCCGTACAAGGAGACGCAGTGGCGGCACCTGGTGTTCAACACGCTCACCCGGGAGGTGGTCCGGCTCGACGGCATCGGTGTCGCCTGCCAGCGGTTGCCGGAGGACCACGGCATCATCTTCCCGGGCGGCTACCACCTGGCGACCGGCGTCACCAGGACCTTCGACACCGACGTGTCGGACCTGGAGTTCGAGCGGCTGGTCCGCTCGCCCAACGGCGAGGACGTGCTCTACGTCTTCCACGCCCGCGCCGACGGGCGCACCCTGCTGCTGCCGTACAACGCGATCCGCAAGGAGGTCGCCGCACCGATTCCGTGCCACGGCTTCTCGCTGTTCGACGACGGCACGTTGGTGGTGTTCCGGGCGGTCTCCGAGGAACCGACCCGGGTGCACCCGATGCAGGTCTGGCAGACGCCGTACGTCTCGGACGCGTACGCGGCGGCGCAGCCGGCCGGCACCGGGCCGCTGGAGCGAGTCGGCAACGCCGACCTGGTACGCGGCATCTCGGACTGCCTGTCGGCGGCCCGGATGGTCGACGGCACCGCCACCGCCGGGGTGTACGAGGCGTTGATCGCCGCCTGTGCCCGGATCGTCGACCACTACCACTGGCTCGGCGAGGACGAACTCGGTGACCTGGCCACGCCGCTGACCGGGCTGCGCCGCACCGCAGCCGCCGTGCTGGAGGAGCACGAGAAGGTTCGTACGCTCACCGAGCGGGCCCGCGCCGCCCTGGACGACAGCGCCGAGCAGATCGCCTCGCTGGCCCGCCGGGCCCGGGGTGAGGCACCGCTGACCGCCGACGACTGGGTCAACCAGCTGGGCGGGCTGCGGCGCGCCCGGGGGCACCTGGAGACGCTGCGTGAGCTGCGGTACGTCGACCACGGCCGGATCGACGAGCTGGCCGAGCGGCTGGACGAGGAACTGGCGGTGGCCGGCCGCCGGGCGGTGGAGTTCCTGCGGCGCGACGAGGCACTCAGCGGATACCAGCAGGAGGTGGAGCAGCTCTCCACCAAGGCGGCCACGATCGGCACGGTCGCCGAGGCGGCCACCGTCCGCGACGAGCTGGCCGCCCGTACCGACGGGTTGCAGACCATCACCGACGTGGTCGGCGGGTTGGACATCGCCGACGCGACCGTCCGGACCGGCATCCTGGGCCGCGTCGGTGAGGTGTTGGGCGCGGTCAACCGGGCTCGCGCCGTGCTGGACAAGCGCCGCCAGGAGTTGGCCGCCGCCGAGGGCCGGGCCGGTTTCGCCGCCGAGTTCGCCCTGCTCGGGCAGGCGGTGACCGGCGCGTTGGCCGCTGCGGACACCGCCGAGCGCTGCGACGAGCAACTGGGTCGGCTGCTGCTGCGGGTGGAGGAGCTGGAGTCCCGGTTCGGCGAGTTCGACGACTTCCTCGCCGAACTGGCCACCCGGCGGACCGACATCTACGAGGCGTTCTCCTCCCGCAAGCAGGCGTTGTTGGACGAGCGGGCCCGCCGCGCCGACCGGCTCGTCACCTCCGCCGAACGGATCCTGGTCAGTGTGCATCGGCGGGCCGGCACCCTCGGGTCGCTCGACGAGATCAACACCTACTTCGCCGCCGATCCGATGGTGGACAAGCTGCGCGCGGTGGTCGAGGAGCTGCGTACCCTCGGCGACACGGTGCGGGCCGAGGAGCTGGACGGCCGGGTGCGGGCGGCCCGCCAGGAGGCCGGGCGTGGCCTGCGCGACCGTCTCGACCTGTACGCCGACGGCGGCGAGACGATCCGGCTGGGTCGGCACCGCTTCGCGGTGAACACCCAGCCGATCGACGTGGCGGTGGTGCCGGCCGAGGGCCGGATGGTGGTGGCGGTGACCGGCACCGACTACCGCGCCCCGGTACGCGACGAGGAGTTCCAGCAGACCCGACGGTTCTGGGACCAGCTGCTGGTCTCCGAGTCGGCGCAGGTTTACCGCGCCGAGTACCTGGCCACTGCGATCCTCGCTGCCGCTGAGGCGGGCCGCGACGGGCTGGACCTGGACACGCTGCACGCGGTGGCGGTCGACGGCGACGGGTTGCGGAACCTGGTCCGGGGCATCGCCGAGACCCGCTACGACGAGGGCTACGAGCGCGGCGTGCACGATCACGACGCGGCGGAGATCCTGCGGGTGCTGCTTCGCCTGCACGCCGGTGCCGGGCTGCTGCGCTACCCGCCCGCTGACCGCGCTGCCGCCCAGCTCTTCTGGCGGTACGCCACCGACGAGCCGGCCCGGTCGACGTGGACGGCGCGGGCCGCCTCGCTGGCCCGGGCTCGGGCCCGGTTCGGTCGTCCGGACGGCGCGGACGCCGCCGACCTGCTCTGCCGCCAGCTGGGTGAGGCGATCGAGGTGTTCCTGCGCGACGCCGGGATTCCGGTGCCGCCCGGTGGCACCGCGCTCGCCGGTGAGTACCTGTTCCAGGAACTCGCCGCACCGCCGGTACGGTTCGTCACCGGCAGCGGCGCGCGTACGCTGCTGGACCGGTTCCGCCGGGCGCTGGGCGGCCCGCAGTCGCGCTCCTCGCGGGAGTTCGACGAGGATCTCCGGGCGCTCGGTGACGACCTGGCCGGTCGGTACCAGCTGATCGAGGCGTGGCTGACCGCCTTCCTGGCCACCGCCGAGGGTGACCTGTCCGGTTACGACCTGCCGGAGGCGATCGCCGTCGAGCTGTGCGGCCCCGACCTGGCCCGTGAGGACAGCGCGGCGACGATGACGGAGACGGTCGGCGGCCTGCTCGGCGCCCACCCGCGCATCGAGGGCTCCACGCTGGACGTACGACTCGACGAGACGCTGTCCCGGACCCGGGCGTTCCGCACCGAACTGGTGCCGGCGTACCGGGACTACCAGCGGCGACGCAACGCGCTGGTCGAGGTCGAACGGGACCGGCTGCGGCTGGACGAGTACCGGCCGAAGGTGATGAACGCCTTCGTCCGCAACCGGCTGCTCGACGAGGTGTACCTGCCGCTGATCGGTGACAACCTGGCCCGTCAGCTCGGCGCGACCGGCGACGGCAAGCGGGTCGACCAGTCGGGCCTGCTGCTGTTGATCTCACCGCCCGGCTACGGCAAGACCACCCTGATGGAGTACGTGGCCAGTCGGCTCGGCCTCGTCTTCGTCAAGGTCAACGGGCCGGCTCTGGGCTCGAAGGTCACCTCGCTGGACCCGGCGGAAGCGCCCGACGCCACCGCGCGGCAGGAGGTCGAGAAGATCTCCTTCGCGCTGGAACTGGGCAACAACGTGCTGCTCTACCTGGACGACATCCAGCACACCAACCCGGAGCTGTTGCAGAAGTTCATCTCGCTCTGCGACGGGCAGCGCCGGATGGAGGGGGTGTGGGAGGGCCGCACCCGCACGTACGACCTGCGCGGCAAGCGGTTCGCGGTCTGCATGGCGGGCAACCCCTACACCGAGTCGGGGCGACGTTTCCGGGTGCCGGACATGCTGGCCAACCGGGCCGACGTGTGGAACCTCGGCGACGTGCTCTCCGGCCGGGAGGAGGTCTTCGCGCTCAGCTACATCGAGAACGCGTTGACCTCGAATCCGCTGCTGGCACCGCTCTCCGGCCGGGACCGCGCCGACCTGGAGCTGCTGGTGCGGATGGCCCGTGGCGACGAGTCGGCCCGCGCCGACCAGCTGTCCCATCCGTACGAGCCGGTGGAACTGGAGCAGGTCGTCTCGGTGCTGCGCAAGCTGCTGCGGGTGCAGCAGGTGGTGCTGGCCAACAACCAGGCGTACATCGCCTCGGCGGCGCAGTCCGACGATGCCCGCACCGAACCGCCGTTCCAGCTCCAGGGGTCGTACCGGAACATGAACAAGCTCGCCGAGCGGATCGTCCCGGTGCTCACCGACGAGGAACTGGAGGCGATCATCGACGACCACTACCTGGGTGAGGCGCAGACCTTGGCAGCGGGCGCGGAGGCGAACCTGCTCAAGCTCGCCGAGCTGCGCGGCCGGCTGACCCCGGAGCAGGCCGCCCGCTGGGCCGAGGTCAAAGCGGCCTTCCAGCGCTCGAAGGCGCTCGGCGGATCCGGCGACGACCCGGTCGACCGGGCCGTCGGCGCCCTGGGCCTCCTCGCCGACCGCGTCAGCGGCGTAGCCGCCGCCATCGGGAAAGGAAGGGCACCTTATTAACGCCTCCGGTAGAGCAGGGGGCCCTTCCTAACAAACGCGTGGCCCGGCGTACCGAGCAACCCGGCCCCCTCCCGCCGGGTGACCGGTGTAGGCGAGCAGGTGACCGGAACCGGTTACCGTGCCCGGATGCGGCAGCGCCACGAGGGGTTTCCAGGCGACCCGGTGGAGGGCGGACCACCGCACCCGCCGTCGGCCGGGGGGCGGTGGTCGACGGCGTACGCGCGCCTGCGGAGGCTCGGTGGCCGCCATCCGTGGCTGCTCGACGGCACGCTCGCGGCGGCCACCGGCGCGGTCAGCCTCGGTATCGGAGCCGGTGACTCCACCGGGCTGTACCGCGACTTCGACGTCCTGGCGTGGACGCTGACCTGCCTGGCGACCCTGACCCTGGTGGGTCGCCGCCGGGCGCCGGTGACCGTACTGTTGCTGTTCTGCACGGTCTGGGCGGGATACATCACCCTGGGCTACCACCCGGTGGTGAACAGCTCCGGTGCTCTGCTGGCGCTCTACACGGTCGCCGCCGTCCGGCCGACCGGCCCGACCGTCGCCGCCGCGTCGGCGCCAGCCGTGGTCTGGATGTACGGCGGTCTGCTCGACCGGCAGGGCTCGCTCCTCGCCGCGCTCACGCAGAGTCTGGTGTGGCCGGCGGTCGTCTGCTATCTGGGCAGCGCGGCCCGGCGTCTCAACGAGCGTGGTCAGCAACTCGCGGCGTTGACCGAGGAGTTGCGCCGTGACCGGCAGGAACTGGCCCGGCGGGCGGTGAGCGACGAGCGGCTGCGGATCGCCCGGGACCTGCACGACGTCGTCGCGCATCACCTGTCGGTGGTGTCAGTCCAGGCGGGGCTCGCCTGGTACGTCCTGACCTCCGACCCGCCGACCGCGCGTTCGGCGTTGCGTACCGTGGTGGACACCGTCGGCGAGGCACTCACCGAGATGCGCGGCATGCTGGGTGTCCTGCGCCCGGGGCAGCCCGAGATGACCGACCGGCCCGAGCCGGAGCAGCCCGCGCCGGGGCTGGCCCGCCTCGACGACCTGATCGCCCGGATCCGGGCCGCCGGGGTGCCCGTCCGGACCGTGGTGACCGGCATCCCCCGCGCCCTGCCGCCCGGCCCCGACCTGTGCGCGTTCCGGTTCCTCCAGGAGGCGCTGACGAACGTCCTGAACCACTCGGGTGGCGCGACCACCGTCACCCTCGACCACCAGGCTGACCGGTTCGTCGCCACCGTGGCCGACGAGGGGCCCCGGCACCGGCCCCGCCGGTTGCCGCGCCCGGCGACGACCGGCGGGGGTCGCGGTCTGCTCGGGATGGCCGAGCGCGCCCGGCAGTACGGCGGCACGGTGCGGGTCGAGCAGGACGAGCGCGGCTTCACCGTCCAGCTGACCCTGCCCACGCCGTCGCCGCCGGAGTCCCACGCCGAGGTGCCGACCGGCGGTGACGATGCCGGTTCGCACCGTCGTCCACAATGAGCGGATGACTCGGGTGCTCGTGGTGGACGACCAGGTCCTCATCCGCAGCGGGCTCGCCGCACTGTTGCGGGCAACGCCCGGAATCGCCGTGGTGGGCGAGGCCGGCAGTGGGGAGGAGGCGGTCCGGCTGGCCGCGAGCACCGCACCAGATGTCGTCCTGATGGACGTGCGGATGCCGGGGATGGGCGGCATCGCCGCCACCGAACGGATCGTCACGTCGGCGGCCGATCGGGCTCCGAAGGTGCTCATCCTGACCACGTTCGATTTGGACGAGTACGTCTACGAGGCGCTGCGCGCCGGGGCGTCCGGTTTCCTGTTGAAGGACACGCCACCGGAGCGGCTGGTCGACGCGGTGAACGCGGTGGCGACCGGAACGATGCTGTTCGCGCCGAGCATCCTGCGGCGGCTGGTCGAGACGTACGTGAACCGGCCGCTGCCCGAGCCCGGCCCGGTGCCCGCGCCGAAGCGGGAGCTGCGCGCGTTGACCGCGCGGGAACGCGAGGTGCTCCAGATGGTGGGCCGCGGCATGTCGAACACCGAGATCGCCGAGCATCTCGTCATCTCCGAGGCCACGGTGAAGACCCATCTGAACCGGACCATGGGCAAGCTCGACCTGGCGAGCCGGGCGCAGGCGGTCGTGCTCGCGTACGAGACCGGCCTGGTGACACCCCAGCATCGGCCAGGCTGATGCCGGGGGTGCGCCGGTCGGCCGGACTCACACCCACGGGGTGGCCTGCATCTCGTGCGGCGACAGGGATATCTCCATCCGGATGCCACCGAAGACGGCTGCGCTGTCCCGGTCGACGTTCTTCTTCGCCCATTCGGTGGCCGGCTTGATCAACTCTCGCTGCGACTGCAGGAGTGCGTCGGCGAACTTCTCGAAGAGGCTGCGGCACATCCGCGAGCCGGTGCGGTAGCGGCAGGCGACCCAGATGCCCGTCACCTTCGCGTCGTCGTCATGATTGATGACGGCGTAAACAGAGATGTCCGCGCCCGGTGCCTCGCACCGGGTCTCGTACTTGCCGCGCTCCAGGTCGGGGTCCGGTTCCGCCGCGCAGGTCCACGAGTTTGCCCGCTCCAGCCACTGCTTCGCGATCAGCGTGACGGTGACGCCCGGCAGGTAACGGTTGTCCCCCTCGGGGAAGTTCTCGGGCATCGGCGGTGGCTCGCTGCTGCCCGGCGGTGTGCCGGTGACTGTGCCAGCCAGCGCCCCGACGGCGCCGCCACCGAGCATGCCGGCCAGCAGCGCGGCGACGGTCACCAGCACGGTCACCGCTTTGCCTGGGCCGGTGGACCGGACCGGAGGCCAAATCGGCATCGGGGGCCCGGGAACCGGCATCGCGGGCTGGACCGGCGGGGGAGGTGGGACCGGCGGCACGGGCGGTGCGGGCTGAACAGATTGACTGGACGGGCCGGCGGCCGGTGGCGCGGGCGGAACAGACTGGGTGGACGGGCCGGCGGCCGGTGGCGCAGGCGGAGCCGGAATGCCGGAGGCGACCGGACGCCAGGCGATGCCGTCCCACCAGTACCTGCCGTCGGGTGAGTAGTGCACGGGTGGTCGTTGGTTCATCGCAGGGCTCCGATGACCCGGAGGCGGATGGACCCCGGATTGCTCGTGACGACGTAATAGTTGTAGCCACCGATCTCCGCCTCGGCGTCCTCGTCGGCCTCGATCCGATCGACCACCCAGTCGTTGATCTCCTCGGTCAGCGCCTCGTCGGCGGTGTAGGGCAGTGCCGCGAGCCACAGCAGGTAGTCCATGACCGCCTCCGTCGGCTCCTCGTCGGGCGGGCGTACGACCAGCACGCTCACGTCGGAGATCAACCCCTCGACCTCCTCGATCGTGGTCTCGAAGGTGAGGGTGCCGACCATCAGTTCGCATTTCCAGTGGTGGTCCCGCTCCTGCTCACAGGGGTGTCCCTTGGCCTTCAGCGCGTCGATCACGGCACTGGCCTTGAGGACCGGGATACAGACGACGCGGCGGCAGGGCACGGTGGTCGCGGTGGCCTGATACCGGTTGCTGGGCAGGTAGGCACCGACCCCGGCGACCAGTGCGCCGAGCAAACCGACGATCGCCGCGACCATGAGCACCCGGCGCCAGCTCCGTACCCGCGTCGTCGCGGGGAGGCCAGCCGGCGAACCGGGTGGCGGGTCGGACGGTGTGGTGCCACCGGGTGGCGAGACGGCGGGACCGGTCATGCCCCTGCCCCCCTGCGCACGAAACGCTGCCAACCCTCCAGGAAGGCGCCCGCCGAGGTGCCGAGCGTCCGTTCGCAGATGCCGTCGAAGATCGGTAGCTCCACGAACGGCTCCAGCGTGTCATTGAGCGGGATGACCTGGGCGTAGAACTCGACGGCCGCCTCCCGCCCCTTGATCTGGGCGATGTAGGCGAAGACCGACCAGCCCAACAGGTAGTTCAAGCTGCGCTTCGCGCCGTAGAAGTCCTTCGAGGACGGCAGGCCCTTGAACGAGCCCAGGCCGTTCCTCAGCTGGCTGCGGTATCTGCTCGCCTCCGACGGCCATCGCACGCCGGTCGCCCAGGTGGCGAAGCCCTCGACCGCCCAGGTCGGCGAACCCAGGTCCGAGATGATGGAGGGCGTGGCCCGCAGCTGAGCGGTCACCGAGTGCGCCAGTTCGTGGTGCATGGTGACCCGGGGGTCCTCACCCGAGTAGTAGTCCCTGATGTTCTTCAGATTGATCAAGATGGCGGCGCCGGCGCGTTGGTCCGAGTAGACCTGGCCGTTCTGGCGGACACCTGTCCGTGACGTCTGGAAGCCGCTGATCTCCGGCAGGAAGTTCGACGACTTGCCGAGGCTGAACCACCGCCGATAGTTGTCGTCGTCCCGGGTCAGGTACATCACGTCGCCGGGGAAGCGGGCCCGGCCCTCCCACAGCCTTCTCACGATGGCCGCTTCGGCGGCTGCGGCTGCGGCGAACTTTTCCAGATCCGGCACGCTGTCGTCGCCGACCAACCAGACGTTGTCGGCGGCCTGCACCACCCGCAGCGGGGTCATGTTCCACGCCTCGTCGGCCGGCGGACCGCTGAGCAGCGCGTCCTTCTGGTCACCCGGGCTCGCCGGCGTGATCTCGGCGATCACCAGCCGGCCGTCCTTCGGCGCAAGCCGGTACCGGAAGGTCTCTGCCGGTGCCGCACCCACCGGGCTCTCGTCTGCGGTCAACTGGGTGATCCGGAACACCGGCCCGAAGGTGTAGTCGCCGTGGGCGGCCACCCGACGGGTGTTGTAGCCGAACTCGGCGAACTCGAACTGGCGCAGGTTGGCGAACACCATCCGCTCGTGCTCGACCAGGTCGCTGTTGGAGCTGTCCAGGTCGGCGAGGTACGCCTTCTCGTCCTTGTTCTTCACCGCCTCGGTCTGCCGGTCGAGGATCTCCCGTAGCCGGCGCTTGTTCCGGTCCCTGTCGGAGCCGACGTCCCTGCTCTCGATGGACGGACGCTCCCGGCCGCCACAACCGGCGAGCAGCAGGCCACCCCCGACCAGCAGGCCACCCCCGACCAGTACGCCCCGCCTCGACAACCGTGCTCCGCCCGCCCTGGCGTCCAGCCAGTTCCCCGTTGACACGCACAGACCCTTCTCGATGCGACGGATGCGGCACCCTGCCCGGTGCCCCCGTGTAGCACCGGGCAGGGCAGGGTGCCACCTGATGCGGTGTCCGGAAACGTCGTCCGGGCCGCCCACCGGCGACAGCGGCGGGCGGATCGGGCCGGGAGACGGCGAACCGGTATCCAGGCCCGATTCCGTCTTGCCAGATCGCCGCTTGGACCTCGCCGCGACACCGCCGACGTACCGGGACACCGACCAACACGCTAGGGACGGTGGCGCGGCGAATCATCCGGTGCGGGTTTGATCCTCGGGTCAACCCGTCGCGGTAGTCCCGACGGCCGCCTACCACCAGCGCGGTACTCAGCCGATGTAGCGGCGCAGCTCGCGGGTGAGCACCTTGCCGGTGGCGTTACGGGGCAGGTACTTGACGAAGACGATGTCGCGGGGCACGGAGAACCGGGCGAGATAACGCCGGACGTACTCGCGGATCGCCTCGGCGTCGAGTCTCTCGCCGGGATACAGCCCGACGAACGCGGCGAGGCGTTGGCCGTAGTCGGCGTCCGGTACGCCGATGACGGCGGCCTCGCGTACCTGGGGGAGCTGGGTGAGCAGCTGTTCCACTTCGGCGGGGAAGACGTTCTCGCCGCCGGAGACGATCATGTCGTCCGCCCGGCCGTCGACGAAGAGCAGCCCGTCGGGGTTGATCCGGCCGAGGTCGCCGGTGTCCAGCAGGCCGTCGTGGCGTTCCCGGTCGGCTCCGGAGGTGTAGCCCTCGAAGAGCATCTCGTTGCCGACGAGGATCCGACCGACCCGGCCGACGGTGACCGGTCGACCGTCGTCGTCGCGGATCTCCAGTCGGGTGCCGTGTGGTGGCCGCCCGGCGGTGGTGGGCGCCTGGCGCAGGTCGGCCGGGGTGGCGATGGAGGCCCAGGATGCCTCGGTCGAGCCGTACAGGTTGTAGAGCACGTCACCGTAGGTGTCCATGAACGCCGCCGGTAGACCGCCGGGCAGCGCGGAGCCGCTCACGGCGACCACCTTCAGCGGCGGCCGGGGTTCCGGTGGTGGCGTCTCCATCAGCCGTTGCAGCATCACCGGCACCGCGAACAGTGCCTGACAGCGGTGCCGGGTCAGGTCGCGCAGCGTGGCGGCCGGGTCGAAGCGACGGTGCAGCACGATGGTGGCCCGCAGGGCGAAGCAGACCTGGAGGGCGGCGTACCCCCAGGTGTGGAAGATGGGCGCGGCGATCAGCACCCGGTCCCGTACGTGCAGCGGGATGCGGTCGATGATGGACACCAGCGGGCCGAAGCCGTTCGGGGTGGGCCGTCGGGCACCCTTCGGCGCACCGGTGGTGCCCGAGGTGAGCACGATGATCCTGCCGTCCCGCTCGGGCGGGTGGAGTTCGCCGGGGAGGGCGGTGGCGATCAGGTCCTCGCGGGCCTGCTCGTCGAGACGGTGCAGCTCCGCCGGCAGCCCGAGGGTCTGTTCGGTGAACTCGTCGTCGTGCACCAGAACCCGCAGCCGTTGTTCCTGCGCCACGGTCTCCAACTGCGCCGGGGAGAGCCCGGTGTTGGCCAGCACGGCGTCGGCGCCCAGCAGGGTGGCGGCGACGACGGTCTCGATCAGGCCGGGGTGGTTGCGGCAGAGCACGGCGACCCGGTCGCCGGGCTGGACGCCGAGTCCGGCGCGCAGCGCGCGGGCCAGCCGCATGGACCGGTCGAGCAGTTCGGCGTACGTCAGCTCGTTGCCCCGGTCGTCGATCACCGCGACCCGGCCCGGATCCCGGGCCGCCGCCTGGCGCAGCTCACCGGCGAGGCTCCAGCCCCATTTCCGCAATGCGTTGAGCTGGGAGGCGACGCGGATGGGGCGGCCCGGGGCGAGCAGGCCCCGCCGAGTCAGCGTGGTGACGATGAACGGCAGGTCCATGCCCGCGTACCTCCCGGCGGTCAGCGGATCTGCATCCCGGAGATCGCCCGGGAGATGACCAGTCGCTGGATCTCCGAGGTGCCCTCGAAGATGGTGTAGATCTTGGCGTCGCGGTACCAGCGCTCGACCGGGTGGTCCCGCAGGAAACCGGCACCACCGAGCATCTGGACCGCCTTCTCGGTCACCGAGACGGCCACCTCGCCCGCCTTGAGCTTGGACATCGAGCCCTCACCGGCGGTGAACGGCCGGTTGTTGCGGCCCATCCAGGAGGCCCGCCACACCAGCAGGCGAGCGGCGTCGATCTCCATCCGCATGTCGGCCAGCGTGAACGCGACGGCCTGGTTGGTGATGATCGGCCGACCGAACTGGACCCGCTCCTTCGCGTAGTCCAGGGCGTACTCGTAGGCGGCTCGGGCCACGCCGAGCGCCTGCGCGCCGACGGTGGGTCGGGACAGCTCGAACGTACGCATCGCGGCCTGCCCGGAGGCGCGCTGCCCGGAGCGGGCGCGGGCCAGGCGTTCGTCCAGCGCCTCCTTGCCGCCGAGCAGGCAGCGGCCCGGCACCCGGACGTCGTCGAGGAAGACGTCGGCGGTGTGCGAGGCGCGCAGGCCGAGCTTGCGCAGCTTGCGGGTGGCGTTGAGCCCCTGGGTGCCCGGCGGTACGACGAACGCGGCCTGTCCGCGCGAGCCCAGTTCGGGTTCGACCGAGGCGGTCACCACGTGCACCCCGGCGATCCCACCGTTGGTGGCGTACGCCTTCTGCCCGCGCAACACCCACTCGTCGGTGGCCTCGTCGTAGGTGGCCCGGGTACGCATGGCGGCGACGTCGGAGCCGGCCTCCGGCTCGGTGGTGCAGAAGGCGGCGACGGCCGGGGAGTCGGCGTCACCGAAGCACTGCGGCACCCATTCGACGAGTTGGTCCGGGGTGCCCGAGCCGTAGATGGCGGCGACCGCGAGGGAGGTGCCGAAGATGCTCAACCCGATGCCGGCGTCGCCCCAGAACAGTTCCTCGCTGGCGATCGGCAGGGACAGCCCGGTGGGGTCGGCCCAGCAGGTGGCGAGGAACTCGAAGCCGTAGAGCCCGACCTTCGCCGCCTCCTGGATGATCGGCCAGGGCGTCTCCTCACGGGTGTCCCACTCGGCCGCGGCCGGGCGCACGACCTCGCGGGCGAAGCCGTGCACCCAGTCACGCAGATCCCGCTGTTCCTCGTTCAGGTCGAGCGAGAACTCGACCATGTCAGGCCTTGGGGATGTCGAAGAGGTTCGCGATGTTGGCGGCCAGGCCCAGGTCACCCTTGGCCTTGAGCTTGCCGGTCATGAACATCATGACCGGGTTGGCGCTGCCGGAGACGATCTTCAGGAACTCGACCGGGCCCAGGGTCAGGCTCAGCCGGGGGTCGTGCTGCGGGGGCTGGTTGACCGTGCAGGTGCCGTCGGCGATGACCTCTTCGTAGGTGTCGTTGCCGCCGTCGGGAGCACCGGTGATGTTCCAGTGGATCACCGCGTTGGTGGAGCCGGCCCGGTCGGCGCGGAACAACTGCGGCATCCGCCCGAAGATCTCGTCGAGGATCTTGCCGCGCAGGTCGCCCGACATCACCTCGGCCAACTTGCTATCCGGAGTCTTCTTGACGAGCTGGGCGAACTCCTTCGGGCCGAGGTCGGCGAAGTTGGCCGGGTCGAAGTCAGTCATGGCAAAGCACCTCTCGGACAATGGCTACTCGTGCGTAACCCTACGCATGGGTAGGTATGCTCGCAAGGTGTCCACCGGTCCCGCCTTCAAGCGCCTCCCGCGTGCCGTACGGGAGCAACAGATGCTCGACTCCGCGGTGCGGGTCTTCTCCCGACGCGGCTACCACGGCGCCAGCATGGACGAGATCGCCGAGGTGGCCGGCATCTCCAAACCCATGGTGTACGCGTACCTGGGCACCAAGGAGGAACTCTTCGTCGCCTGCCTGCACCGGGAGAGCACCCGGATGATGGAGGCCATCGCCGGTGCCGCCGCCCCGGATCTACCCGCCGACGAGCGGCTCTGGCGCGCGTTGCGGGCGTTCTTCGGCTTCGTCGGCGCGCACCGGGACGGCTGGGCGGTGCTCTACCGGCAGGCCCGAGCCGAGCAGCCCTTCGCCCAGGAGTTGGCCGTGATGCGGGCCCGACTGGTGGAGGTGGTCGCCGGGATGCTCGACCACGCGCTGCGAGCCGAGGGGCACGAGGTGACCGGTGGCGAACTGGAGCTCGTCGCGTACGCGTTGGTCGGTGCCAGCGAGTCACTGGCCGACTGGCTGGCCGCTCATCCGGAGGCCGACCCGGAGAAGACCGCCACCCGGATGATGAACGTCGCCTGGCTCGGCGCGGAGCAACTGCTGCACGGCGTCACCTGGCACCCGCCCGAGCGGTGACCACACCCGAGCCTCAGGGTCGGTTGGCGCGACGCCGCAGGTGGCGTGCCACCTGCAACAGCACGGTGACCACGATCGACAGGCCGATCCCGGTCAGGATCCCGTACAGGGGTTCGCGTTCGAAGGCGAGCCCGCCGAAGAGGCCGAGCAGCACGCAGTAGAGCGCCCACGTCGCGGCACCGACCAGGTCGTACAGCAGGAACGGGCGCAGTGGGTAGCGCACCGCGCCCATGGTCAGGGTGACCGCCGTCCGCCCGCCGGGCAGGAACCGGGCGGAGGTCAGGATGACGCCGCCGTGTCGGCACACCGCCCGTCGCGCCCACTGCGATCCGGCCCGACGTCGGCTGTCGGCCGGGGAGCGGTCGAGCGGCCGCGATCCGCCGCCTCGCCCGATGGCGTAGGAGGCATGGTCACCGAGCACCGCGCCGAGCGTGGTCGCCACGAGCACCATCACCAGGTTGGGCTCCCCTCCGGTGGCGAGGACGGTGACGGTGATGACCGCCGCCTCGGCCGGCACCAGCGGAAGGACCGCGTCGACCGCGGTGAGCCCGAGCAGCAGCAGATACACCCACGGTGAGGTGAGCGTGTGCCGGAGCAGGTCGAGGGCGGCCTCCATGGATCCATGCTCGCGGTCGGGCGGACACGTCGGGGCGGGACGGACGGATCGCCGCTAATGGGGTCTTACGCCTATTGCCCTGGTCGGTCGGGCCGCCGCACCGTCGGCTGGGTGCACGGAGTCGAGCAGGCCGCCGCGTACCCGCTTGTCCTGTGCCGTCGGCCCGTGGGAGGTGAGCACGACGGGCACGCCCAACGCCTGCGCCACGGCCGTGGGCCAGTCGGCGGGCGGCGGATCGTCGTACACCGGTCTGGTCCGCAGTAGGCGGGCGGTGAGCGCGGCCTGCCGGTCAAGGTCTCCGGGTGGGCCCGGCAGCAGCGTGTCCAGATCGGTGTAGCGGCGGCAGATCCGCAGGTCGAGACCCTGGTCGACGAGATCGAGGTGGGTCAGCGCGAGGCCGTCGACCCCACCGGTGGCCGCCAGGGCGTACCCGTGGGCCACGGCGTCGAAGTGACCGAACCGGAAGCGGCCCTGCCACGGGTTCGTCGCGTTGTGCGGTTCGGCCAGCCCGAGCGTCGGGTCCTCGGTGACCAACGGTCCCGGGCCGTGTCGGGGGGTGACCGTCCGGAGCACGCCGAGCCGGGTCGCCGACCCCGCCAGACCGGCCTCGGCCAGCAGCCCTTCGGCGTTCGCGGTGGTGGTGGTGCTCCACGTCGTGTACGGGTGGAAGCCGTGCCACTCGTCCAGCAGCACCCCCTGCGCGCCCTCGAAGACGCACGTCCCGGCCCGCAGTTCCCCGGCGAGCCAACTCCGGTCGACGATCTCCACCCGTTCGGCGAAGGCCAGGTACGCGGGCAGGCAGTCGGCGACCGGCGGGGCGTCCAGCGGGCCGAGTTCGGCGCTGAGCCGGTCGCGTAGCGCGGTCAGCCGACGGCGCAACAGCTCCGGGTCGCGGCAGTCCGCCACCCGGGGCGCCTGGTCGGGGTGGGCGAGACCGTACGCGACGGCCTCGCCCACCCCCAGCCCGCAGGAACCGTGCCGGTCGGCTCCACGGGCCAGCTCCCGGGCCCGGTTCGCGGCCCGGTGGTACGGGGTGGCCAGCAGGGCCTCCCCGGCCACGGTCAACCGGTCGAACGCGTCGGGCACCCCGACGGTGGCGAGGTGGTCCGCCTCGACGGCCAGCGCCAGCGGGTCCACCACCACGTGCCGGGACAGGTGGGTCCGCACCCCGGGATGGAAGGTGCCGGCCCCGAACTGGGCGAACGTGTGGTGTCGGCCGTCGCGCAGCACGACGTTGTGTGCCGCCTGCGCACCCCCGTTGAACCGCACCACCGTCCGCACCGGCCGGGTGGCGCAGAGCCAGTCCACGACCGTGCCCTTACCCGCGTCGCCGTACCCGAGGTCGACCACGATCACGTGCCGCGGGGTCACCCGTACGCCGTTCACAGCCGGATGACTCCGCGACCGCTGGTCCGGTTGGCGGGCAGCCTCGACACCTCGGTCCGGGACCGTCCGGTCAACCGGGCGAGCGCCTTCGAGACGGTGCCGGTGGCGGCCGAACCGGCCCGGTCCAGGTCCCGCAGACCCTGGTCGAGATCGATGGCCTGCTCGCCGAGACCGATGGTGAGCGCGATGGTCTCGCAGACCGCGTTCAGGTCGTCCAGTTCCAGCGCCTGCTGGCCGAGCAGGTCGCGCCAGAAGTCGAGCACCTTGCGGTTGCCCGAGTAGTGGCTGCCGCTGGGCAGCAGGTAGTAGGTGTCCCACCGGCGGGTGACCTCGTCGACGATCCGCCGCAACGGCACGTCCTCGCGCAGGTCGTCGTCGATGAGCCGGGCCACCTCGCCGGACTTCACCTTCGGGTACGCCAGCTCGTCGCCGATGACGAAGAGGTAGCCGCGCCGGCCGCGCTTCTCCCAGCTGTCGGTGACCGTGTGCCGAGCCATGAAGTAGAGCGCCAACTCGTACGACTCCTGCATCTGGCCGCCACCGCCGCCCTCCAACACGATCCGGCCGAGGTCGTCGTCCATCCGGTTGTCGGATTCGAACTGCCCCACCTGCAACGGCACCCGGTCACAGGTGGCGTCCCCGATCGCGCCGAACATGATCTGCGGGTCGCGGGCGTACCCCTGTCGGAGCAGCAGCCCCAGCAGCTGCGGCAGCTTGGCCTGGAGAACGCGGGGTACGTGCCCCATCGAGCCGGTCACGTCGAAGAGGACCGCGACGGGGGTGGCGTGCGGGTGTTCCGCGCTGTCCCGGCTCTCCCGCACCACGCCGCGCGGATCCAGCGCGGGGTGCACCACCCGGGCTCCGCTGTCGCTGTAGGAGAAGGCACTGGTGCCGGTGGCCCGGCGGTACCGGTCGGCGGCGTCGTACACATCGGTGGACCATGCTCCGCTGCCCATGGCAGCCTCCTTAGGGGTTGAGGGTGAAGGGTCGGAAGGTGCGCGGTCCGTAGAGCCGGTGCAGCACCTCGTCGAGTTCGCGCAGCAGCAGCCAGGCGTCGTCGGGGCGGAACCGCAGGAACCGCTGCCGACAGCCCTGGGCGAAGTCGAGCAGTTGACGCGGCGCGCGGCGGCTCATCAGCCAGGTCATGCAGCGGGTGGCCATGAAGATGTCGGTGCCCGGCCCGGCCGGGCCACGGTCGAGGACCTCCTGCGGATACCAGGTGTCGTGATCGGGCACCATCGCCGGCACGGTGTCGCCGGGCTCGGTGGAGAAGCACCAGTCGACCAGCACCAGGCCGTGGGCGTCGGGGTCGATGAGCACGTGCGACGGCAGCACCGCACCGTGCACCAGGCCCGCCCGGTGTGCCAGGCCGAGGGCGACCAGCAGCCGTCGCCACATCCACGCCACGTCACGGGCGTCGAGCCCTTCCGGGTACGCCTGTTTCACCTCGACCAGGCTGTGCAGACCGGGCGCGGTGCCGAGCACGGTGACCCGTCGCTCCGCCCCGGTGTCGGCGTCGCGGTGGGTGAAGGTGTCGACCAGCCGGGGCACATACGGCAGCCAGCGCGGGTCCGCCCGCTCGGCGAGCGTGCGCAGGGCACGTTGCTCGCGGGCCATCAGGTCGTTGTCGGCCGCGTCCCGGGGCAGCTTGAGTAGCCGGTCCGCGCCGACGTCGTACAGGTCGGCGAGATCACCGGAGTACGCGGGCCGAGTGCACCGGTAACCGCGCAGCACGGTCACCCGCCGGGCCCGCCAGCGGGTGGTGACCCGGTGGAACGCGTCGATCGCGGCGGCTCGGATCCCCGGACCCACCCAACCCAGCCGGTCGGGGTGCAGGGCGACGACGAGTTCCCGGTAGCGCCGCTCCGGCGCGTCGACGCCGAACAGCTCGTCGTCGTCGCGGGCGGTGGTGACCAGGCGGATCGCCTCGTCGGTGGTCATCGCACCGCCTCCTCCCGCGCCGGGCGCAGCAGCGCGGGGTGCAGCAGCCGGGCGTCCCCGGCGCGGTAGAGCCGGGACCGGGGGCCGCCCCGGCTGCCGCCGCGCTCGGTGCTGGCGCCGGTGCTCTCCACGAACCCCGGCACCGAGAGCACCTTGCGGTGGAAGTTGCCGGCGTGCAGCTGATCCCCCCAGACCGTCTCGTAGACCGCCCGCAGCTCGGCGATGGTGAACTCGGGTGCGAGGAACCGGGTGGCCAGCGGGGTGTACTCCAGCTTGGAACGGGCCCGCTCCAGCCCGTCGGTGACGATCTGGCCGTGGTCGAAGGCGAGTTGGCGGTTGTCCAGCTCGGTGACCGGCACCCAGGTCGCCTCGGCGGCGTCGGTGCCGGCCGTCGCGTCCGGCAGGTCGGGAGCGAAGGCGAGGTGGGCGACCGAGACGACCCGCATCCGGGGGTCACGGTCGGGCGCACCGTAGGAGGCCAGTTGCTCGACGTGGACGCGGCGCAGTGGCTCGCCGTCGAGACCGGTCTCCTCGGCCAGCTCCCGCCGGGCGGCTGCGGACAGGTCCTCGTCCGGCCGGACGAATCCGCCGGGGAGCGCCCAGCGCCCGGCGTACGGCTGCTCGCCGCGCCGGATCAGCAGCAGGTGCAGAACGCCGTCGCGAATGGTCAGGGCGACGACGTCGACGGTGACCGCGACCGACGGGTAGGCACCCGGGTCGTAGGCGGCGAGGAACTCCTGCTCGTTCACGTTCAATCACTCTCATTCAGAGAACATCTCAAGCTGAGAAGAACCTAGCCCAAAAGAGAGGGCCGGGCAAGTGCCCGGCCCCGCTCACCTGATGGTGCCCACCAGATGTGGGCGACCACGCCGGTCATGCAGGTGGAAATCCCAGCCGGGTGGGGCCGCCGTGGCGCCGAAAGCCACCGTGCTGGGCAGCGGCACCGGCAGCTTGAACGCCACGTCCACCGTGTAGCTGTCCGGCAGGCGGCTCTCCAACGCCGCGAGACACCGCGCCTTGCTCCACATGCCGTGGGCGATGGGCCGGGGAAAACCGAGCAGCCGGGCCCCCAGCCGTGAGGTGTGGATCGGGTTGTGGTCGCCGGAGACCCTCGCGTAGTCCGTACCCACCCGGGGCGTGACCTGCCAGCGGGCGGTGACGGCCGGTGGCGCGGGGCGGTCGGCCGGGTCGCGCCGCTCACCGCCGCCAGAGGTGCGCTCCCGCCCGAGGTACGTCGAGACGCCGCGCCACACCTCCTCGCCGTCGATCGACCCGACGAGTACGACGTCCACCTGCCGACCCCGGTCGTGTGGGCGCAGGTTCTCCGCCCAGGTGGTGAAGTCCAGCCGGTCGGTGACGGTGACCGGCCGACGCACTGTGATCCGGTTGCCGACGTGCACCACCCCGGTCAGCGGGATCGGGAACTCCGGCATGGTGATCAGGCGCAACGCCAACGGAAAGCCCATGACGTGGGGGAAGGTGGCGGGCAGCCGGTCGGCCAGCCGGAACCCGCAGACCCGGTCGTAGTCGGCCAGCCGCTCCGGATCCACCGCCACCGCGCCCACGGCCAACTCGACCGCCGGCACCCCGACAGCACGTCGGCCACGCACCCCGGGCAGCGCGTTCAGCAGCGCACGACGGTACAACGGACCGGCCGCTGGCAGCCTCGGCAGCTCCACCCGGGCCCGCTCGGCCGGCTCCTGAAGCCGGGCGGCGTTCAACATCTCGGGTGTCAGGGGCTCGGTCGGACCGTCGATCAGCTCGCCGACCGACAGGTCGTCGGCCGGTTCCTCGCCGTTCCTGCGTCCGGCCATCACGCCCCCAGCAGGCTCTGGCCGCAGACCCGGACCACGTTGCCGCTGACCGCGCCGGACGCCGGCCAGGCCAGCCAACCGATGGTCTCCGCGACGTCCACCGGCAGCCCGCCCTGCGCGAGGCTGTTCATCCGGCGTCCGGCCTCCCGCAGCATCAACGGGATCCGGGCGGTCAGCCGGGTCTCGATGAATCCGGGCGCGACCGCGTTGACGCTGATCTGCCGCTCCCGCAGCGCCGGGGCGAGCGATTCGACCAGCCCGATGACCCCGGCCTTACTGGTGGCGTAGTTGGTCTGGCCCCGGTTGCCGGCGATCCCGGCGATCGAGGAGACACCGATGAGCCGTCCACCCGCCGGGATCAGCCCCCGCTCCAGCAGCAGGTCGTTGATCCGCTCCTGGCTGGACAGGTTGACGTCGATGACCTGGTCCCACCGGTCGGCGTCCATCCGGCCGAGGGTCTTGTCCCGGGTGATGCCGGCGTTGTGCACCACCACGTCCACCCGGCCGTGCCGACTGGCCAGGTGCTCGGCGAGGCGGCTCGGCGCGTCGGCGGCGGTCAGGTCGAGCTGGATGGCGCTGCCGCCGATCTCGTTGGCCACCGCGGCCAGCGCGTCCCCGGCGGCCGGGATGTCCAGCGCCAGCACCGTCGCGCCGTCGCGGGCCAGCACCCGGGCCAACGCCGCGCCGATGCCCCGGGCGGCGCCGGTGACCAGCACCACCTGCCCGTCCAGCGGGCGTTCCCAGTCGGCCGGTGCGGTGGCCTGGCCGGCACCGACCCGGATCACCTGCCCCGATACGTACGCGGAGCGACCGGACAGCAGGAACCGCAGGGTCGCCTCCAGGCTGGTCCAGGTGCCCGCGTCCGCCTCCCGGGTGACGTACACCAGCTGCGCGGTGATGCCCCGGCCGAACTCCTTGCCGATGCTGCGGGTCAGCCCCTCCAACGCCCGCTGGGCGGTCGCCTCACGCGGCGTGCCGCACTCCGCCGGTGGCGTGCCCAGCACGATCACCCGGCCGCTGGGCTGCACGGCCCGAGCCTGCGGGTGGAAGAAGTCGTACAGCTGACGCAGCTGGGTCGAGTCGGTGATGCCGGTAGCGTCGAAGACGAGGGCGGCGCTCTCCGGCGTACGACCGGTGGCCGGATCGGGCACGGCGGTGGCCGGATCGCGCAGGGCGAGCCCGGCGGCGGCCAGCGCCTTTCCGACCGGTTCGGTGAGCCGCCCGCCCTCGGCGGCACCGAGCAGGACCAGCCCGGGCAGGATCGGCTCGCCGGGCGTGTGCCGGCGCAGTCGCGGCGGATCGGGCAGCCCGAGGCGCTTGACCAGCGCCCGCCCGGCACTTGACTGGACGAAGCTCGCATACCTGTCGGTCATAGGCGTAGCCTACTGGCGAGTAAGAGAGACTGGCAGTAGGGCGGCGAACCATCTCCCGCCCATCCTGGTGCCAACCAGGTGAAACTGCGGGCGAGACTTCGAGGAGACGGATCGTGCAGAACGTTCGACGGGTCGCGGTCATCGGCGGCAACCGGATCCCCTTCGCCCGCTCCAACTCGCGTTACGCCAGCGCCTCCAACGCCGACATGCTCGGCGCGGCACTGGACGGGCTGATCGCCCGGTTCGGCCTGGCCGGGCAGCGGGTCGGCGAGGTCGTCGCCGGGGCCGTGCTCAAGCACTCGAAGGACTTCAACCTGACCCGCGAGGTGGTGCTCGGCTCGAAGCTCGACCCGCGTACCCCGGCGTACGACATCCAGCAGGCCTGCGGCACCGGCCTGGAGGCGGTCATCCTCGTCGCCAACAAGATCGCCCTCGGGCAGCTCGACGTCGGCATCGCCGGTGGCGTCGACACCACCTCCGACGCGCCGCTCGCCGTCAACGAGGACATGCGTCGCACGCTGCTCAAGCTCAACTCGGCCCGGACCCTCGGCGAGCGGCTGAAAATCGCCGCGAAGCTGCGCCCGGCCCAGCCGTTCAAGCCGGAGATCCCCCGTAACGCCGAGCCGCGCACCGGCCTGTCCATGGGTGAGCACGCCGCCCAGACCGCGCTGCGCTGGAACATCGACCGGCAGGCGCAGGACGAACTGGCCCTGCGCTCGCACCAGCGGCTCGCCGCCGCGTACGACCGGGGGTTCTTCGACGACCTGATGACCCCCTACCTGGGGCTGACCCGCGACCAGAACCTCCGGCCGGACACCACCCTGGAGAAGTTGGGCGCGCTGCGTCCGGTCTTCGGCGCGAAGGGGCCGGACGCCGAGCGCGCCACCATGACCGCCGGCAACTCGTCACCGTTGACCGACGGCGCCTCCACCGTGCTGCTGGCCAGCGAGGAGTGGGCACGGGAGCACAACCTGCCGGTGCTGGCCTGGTTCTCCTGGTCGGAGACGGGCGCGGTGGACTTCGTGCACGGCGACGAGGGTCTGCTGATGGCACCCGCGTACGCGGTGCCCCGGCTGCTCACCCGGGCCGGGCTCACCCTCCAGGACTTCGACTACTACGAGATCCACGAGGCGTTCGCCTCCCAGGTGCTGGCGACCCTGGCGGCCTGGGAGTCACCGGAGTTCTGCAAGGAGCGGCTCGGCCTGGACGCCCCGCTCGGTGCCATCGACACCGACAAGCTCAACGTGAACGGCTCCTCGCTGGCCGCCGGTCACCCGTTCGCGGCCACCGGCGGTCGGATCGTCGCCACCCTGGCCAAGCTGCTCGCCACCAAGGGCAGCGGACGCGGCCTCATCTCCATCTGCGCCGCCGGTGGCCAGGGCGTCACCGCCATCCTGGAACGCTGACCACCAGCCGTAAACCTTTTCCCGCCGGTGCACCGCTTCCCCTTCCGGCCGGCGGGTAGCTCTGCGGAAGCGGTGGCAGGGGCTTGTTCACGCTCCGTCATGCGGCCGGGGTCTGCTGTCTTCGCTTCGGGCCCTTTGCTCTGCTTCAACATGCGCACGACGCATTGATCAGTAGCGCGACACCGGGTCCTTAATGATCTAGGAACCTCCGGTGTGCACGAACCCCTGGGAGGTCCCGACATGAAATTTGTCGGCAAAGCGGGCATATGGGTTGGCGAGTGGACTCGTTCGTCAGCGACCACAAGCTATATTTCCAGGTCGGAAACCGCTGCACCCGCTCTCCGGAGCGGGTGAGGATCGCAACGAGTCGCTCTACGCGCGCAAACCCGCCGCTATGCGACGGGGCTGCACCCGCTCTCCGGAGCGGGCGAGGATCGCAACAACGAGACGGTCCTGACCCCGGCGATGGAGGCGCCCTGGCGCGGAACCCACGATGTGCCCGGCCGTGGGCGCGTACGGAAGAATGTGCCCGTGACGACGATCCCGAACGTGCTCGCCCACCGGTACGCCTCGCCCGAGCTGGTCGCCCTCTGGTCGCCGGAGGAGAAGGTACGCCTGGAACGCCGGCTCTGGCTGGCTGTGCTCCGGGCCCAGCGTGACCTCGGGGTGCCGGTGCCGGACGGGGTGGTCGAGGCGTACGAGCGGGTGCTCGACGAGGTGGACCTGGCCTCGATCGCGCAGCGGGAGCGGGTCACCCGGCACGACGTGAAGGCCCGGATCGAGGAGTTCAGCGCGCTCGCCGGGCACGAGCACGTGCACAAGGGGATGACCTCCCGGGACCTCACCGAGAACGTCGAGCAGCTCCAGGTGCGCCGCTCGTTGGAGCTGATCCGGGACCGGGTGGTGGCGACGCTGGCCCGGCTGGCCGGGCACGCCCACGAGTACGCCGACGTGGTGATGGCCGGGCGGTCGCACAACGTGGCGGCGCAGGCCACCACGCTGGGCAAGCGCTTCGCGTCGGCCGCCGAGGAGCTGATGATCGCGTACGAGCGGTTGGAGGACCTGATCGCCCGGTACCCGCTGCGGGGCATCAAGGGGCCGGTGGGTACCGCCGCCGACCAGCTCGACCTGTTCGACGGTGACGCGGACAAGGTCGCCGAGTTGGAGCGTCGGGTCGCCGAGCACCTGGGCTTCAGTCGGGTGCTGAGCAGCGTCGGGCAGGTTTACCCCCGGTCGCTCGACTTCGACGTGCTCGCCGCGTTGGCGCAGACCGCCGCGGCACCGTCGTCGCTGGCCACCACGATCCGGTTGATGGTCGGTCAGGAGCTGGCGACCGAAGGGTTCAAGCCGGGCCAGGTCGGCTCCAGCGCGATGCCGCACAAGATGAACACCCGCTCGTCCGAGCGGGTCAACGGCTTCGCGGTGATCATCCGGGGCTACCTGTCGATGGTCGGCGAGCTGGCCGGTGACCAGTGGAACGAGGGGGACGTCTCGTGCTCGGTGGTGCGCCGGGTGGCCCTGCCGGACGCCTTCTTCGCCGCCGACGGGCTGTTCCAGACGTTCCTCACCGTGCTGGACGAGTTCGGCGCGTACCCGGCGGTGATCAACCGGGAGTTGGAGCGGTTCCTACCGTTCCTGGCCACCACGAAGATCCTGGTGGCAGCCGTCCGTCGGGGGGTGGGCCGGGAAACCGCCCACGAGGCGATCAAGGAGCACGCGGTCGCGGTGGCGCTGGCCATGCGCGAGAAGGGCACCCCCGACAACGACCTCTTCGACCGCCTCGCCGCCGACACCCGCCTCAACCTCACCCGCGCCGAGATCGACGCCCTGGTCGCCGACCGGGCCGCCTTCGTCGGCGCCGCCCCCGCCCAGATCCAGGCAGTCACCGCGAGAATCGCCAAGATCGTCCAGTCCCACCCCCACGCCGCCACCTACTCCCCACCCCCCATCCTCTAACCCCACCCCACCCCACCCCCATTGCCGCGTTGATCAAGAAGTTTTGGTCGCGCCACGCCGGGTGAGAAGGCGAAAACTTCTTGATCAACACGGCAATGGGGGTGGTGGTGGGGGGTTAGTCGCGGGTGGGGGTCTCGGCGGCGGTGGAGAGGTTGGGTGCGCTCGCCGGTTCGGCGATGGCGCCGGGTTCCTCGGCGAAGGCCGGGTCCTGGGCGGTTTCCGCGGCCACCAGGGGCTGGTCGGGAGGCATGACGTCGGGCACTTTGGGCACCACGATCACGGCGGTGCCGTAGGCGCAGATCTCCATCCACATCTCGCCGCAGTCGCGGCTGTCGAACCGCATCCCCACCACGGCGTTCGCGCCGAGCCGCCGGGCCTCCTCGCCGAGGCGGGCGACCGAGTCGGTACGCCAGCGGGTGAGGTTGTCCGGCGCCATCGGGTCGTACGCGCCACCGCGCAGGTTCTTCACCCCTTCGCGGTACGGGTTGCGCGTCCTGGCCATGGAGGAGACCACCTCGCCGAGGATCTGGCGGATCTCATAGCCGGGAAGTAGATCCGTCGTCACGACCAGCACGTTTCCGATGCTGGCAGGCGCAGCTACGACACATCGTGAGCCCTGTTCACCTACTCGGATGATGAAAAACCGCGCGGCGCGGACGGCGGGCGCAGGGCCCACCATCCGCGCCGCCGGGGGCGCTAACCGTCAGACGCCGGAAACGGAGCGGATCCAGGCACGGTTGTATGCGACGCTGCCGTAGTTCTGGATGCTCTGGCCGTCGGCGGTGGAGGCCACCCCGACCTGCTGACCGTTGTAGAACTGCGGGCCGCCCGAGTCGCCGCGCCACGCGTTGCCGTTGATCCGGGTGCTCCGGATCGCCTGCCCGCCGTACGCGTCGCTCACGTTCGTGCTGGTGACCCGGACGCTCGCGGTCTTGAGCTGGGTCGACGCCGAGCAGCCGCTGTAGCAGGTCATGCCCCAGCCGTAGATCGAGTTCGTCGAGTTGACCGGCGGGTTGCTGGAGGCCAGCGTGACGTAACTGGTGCTCACGGAACTGGACAGCCGCATCAGCGCCAGGTCGTACCGACCGTAGGTGGCGCTGACCGTGCGGGTGACGCCGCCGGAGGAGCGGTAGACGCTGCCGACCCGCACCGACATCGTGCCGCCGAGGCAGTGCCGCGCGGTGAGCACCCACTGCGGCGCGATGATCGTGCCGGAGCAGGTGAACGAGCCGTTGCTGAAGACCGCAGCGGCCCATGGCGCGGAGGAGACGGTGCCGCCGCCGATGATGTAGGGGGTGACGGGCGAGGCGACGGCGCCGGAGCTGGCGCCGAGCACGCCGGCCATGGCGGTGGCGAAGACCGCGATCAGAGATCTGATGCGCATCGGAGGGCTCCTTCGGGGTGCACAGGACCCGGGTTCGCCGGGCCGACCTGTGGTGGCGGACGGGGGTTATCCGCCACCAGTGACGTCGTCAAATCGACATCTGACGATGTACGGTAGGGCCCGGTGGGGTGTTTCACAAGAGGTTCATTGGAACAACTCGATGTAACAGTTGGATTTCCCGTGGCCGGTCGGACGCGCGACCGGTGGCGCGTCCCGCTGCGCTGGTCGTGAACCGGGCCGACCGGGGTCAGCCGGCAACGAAGCCGTATCGAGATCGCAACGAACCCGTATCGGTGGCGTTCGGCCCGTGCGGGTAGGGTCGAGCGGCACTCCGGCGGCGTCCGGCCGGTGCGGCTGGCGCGGCATCTGCCAGGTAGGCTGGCTGCGCTCGCCCGTTGTGGGTCGGCACCCAACTGCGTACACAGTCAGGAGTGCCCAGTGCCTCGCGTCGTCGTCGACGTCATGCTCAAGCCCGAGATCCTCGATCCTCAGGGCCAGGCCGTCGCAAACGCGCTGCCCCGGCTCGGCGTCAACGACGTCGCCTCGGTACGGATCGGCAGGCGGATCGAGATCGACTTCACCGGTGAACCGGACCTGGACCGGGCCCGGGAGATCGCCGACAAGCTGCTCGCGAACCCGGTCATCGAGGACTTCACGGTCCGCCTGGTCGAGGCCGACGAGCCCGTGGAAGCCCGGCCGTGACCGCCCGGATCGGTGTGGTGACGTTCCCCGGTTCGCTGGACGACGGGGACGCGGCCCGAGCCGTACGGATCGCCGGTGCCGAACCGGTCCGCCTCTGGCACGGTGAGCCGGAGTTGCACGGGGTGGACGCGGTCGTCCTGCCCGGTGGCTTCTCCTACGGCGACTACCTGCGTTGCGGTGCCATCGCCCGGTTCGCGCCGGTGATGGAGAAGGTGGTCGACGCCGCCGGTGCGGGTATGCCCGTGCTGGGCATCTGCAACGGCTTCCAGATCCTCTGCGAGGCCCACCTGCTGCCCGGGGCGCTCACCCGCAACCAGCACCTGCACTTCCGTAACCGCGATCAGATCCTGCGCATCGAGGCGACCGGCACCGCCTGGACGAACGCGTTCCAGCCGGGTCAGGAGGTGCTGATCCCGGTCAAGAACGGCGAGGGTTGCTACGTCGCCGACCCGGCCACGCTGGACGCGCTTGAGGCCGAGGGTCGGGTCGTCGCGCGCTACGTCGGCGGCAACCCCAACGGGTCGCAGCGGGACATCGCCGCGATCACCAACCAGGCCGGCAACGTGGTCGGCATCATGCCGCATCCCGAGCACGCGGTGGAGGCGCTCACCGGCCCCTCCCTCGACGGCCTCGGCTTCTTCACCTCGGTGCTGAAGCACCTGGTGGGGGCCCCGGCGTGACCGTCCGCGGCGGGATCATCGGTCGGCTCACCCGCCCGTCGGGCGGCGAGCGCAACAAGGAGACGTCATGACCACGCATCCGGACCCGGTACGGGAGGACCCGGAGGCGGTCCCGGCGCAGTCGCAGGCGGCTGCCGTTCCGTCGGCCGCCCCGGCCCGGCACGCCGCCGTCGCGGAGGCCACCGACTGGGCCGATGGGACAGACACCGTGCCCCGTGCCGCCAGCACCCCGGAAGAACTCCAGCCGTACGCCGAACTGGGGCTCCGCGACGACGAGTACGACCGCATCCGGCAGATCCTGGGCCGCCGGCCGACCCAGTCCGAGCTGGCGATGTACTCGATCATGTGGAGCGAGCACTGCTCCTACAAGTCCAGCAAGGTGCACCTGCGGCAGTTCGGCGAGAAGGCGCCACCGAGCGACCGGCTGCTCGCCGGCATCGGCGAGAACGCCGGTGTCGTACGGATCTCCGACGAACTCGCCGTGACCTTCAAGGTCGAGTCGCACAACCACCCGAGCTTCGTCGAGCCGTACCAGGGTGCGGCGACCGGTGTCGGCGGCATCGTCCGCGACATCCTCGCCATGGGCGCGCGTCCGGTGGCGGTGATGGACCCGCTGCGCTTCGGTGCCGCCGACCACCCCGACACCGCCCGGGTGCTGCCCGGTGTGGTCGCCGGTGTCGGTGGTTACGGCAACTGCCTCGGCCTGCCCAACATCGGTGGTGAGGTGGTCTTCGACCCCTGCTACCAGGGCAACCCGCTGGTCAACGCGCTCTGCCTCGGCGTGCTGCCGGTCGAGCGGCTCCAGAAGAAGGACGCCACCGGCCCCGGCAACGTGGTGGTGCTGATGGGCGCCAAGACCGGCCGGGACGGCATCGGCGGCGTGTCGGTGCTCGCCAGCGCGACCTTCACCGAGGGCAGCGAGAAGCGCCGCCCGTCGGTGCAGGTGGGCGACCCGTTCATGGAGAAGCTGCTGATCGAGGCATGCCTGGAGCTGTACGACGCCGAGCTGGTCGTCGGCATCCAGGACCTCGGTGGCGCCGGTCTGACCTGCGCCCTGACCGAGACGGCGGCCTCCGCCGGCACCGGCATGCGGGTGTGGCTGGAGCGGGTACCGCTGCGCGAGCCCTCGATGGAGCCGCACGAGATCCTGGCCAGCGAGTCCCAGGAGCGGATGCTGCTGGTCGTCGCGCCGGAGAAGCTGGAGGCGGTGCTCAAGACGGCCGAGAAGTGGGGCGTCTGGGCCACCGCGATCGGCGAGGTGACCGCCCCGGAGCCGGACGGTGCGCCGGGTCGGCTGCGCATCACCTGGCGGGACCACCTGGTGGTGGACGTACCGCCGGGCTCGCTGGTGGACGACGGGCCGGTCTACGCCCGTCCGATGCGCGAGCCGGCGGACCTGATCCTGCTCCAGGCCGACCGGGCGGAGACGCTGCCCCGGCCGAACGACCCGGACACGCTGCGCGAGACCGTGCTGCGCATGATCGCGTCACCCAACCTCTGCGACAAGACCTGGGTGACCGAGCAGTACGACCGCTACGTGCTGGGCAACACCGTGCTCGCCCAGCCGGAGGACTCGGGCGTGATCCGCATCGACGAGCGCACCGGGCTGGGCGTGGCGCTGTCGGTGGACGGCAACGGCCGGTACGCCCGGCTCGACCCGTACCAGGGCGCCAAGCTGGCGCTGGCCGAGGCGTACCGGAACGTGGCGGTCACCGGCGCGACCCCGATCGCGGTCACCGACTGCCTGAACTTCGGCTCGCCGGAGGACCCGGGCGTGATGTGGCAGTTCGCCGAGGCCGTACGCGGCCTGGCCGACGGCTGCGCCGAACTGGGCATCCCGGTGACCGGCGGCAACGTCAGCTTCTACAACCAGACCGGGGCGGCGGCCATCCACCCGACGCCGGTCGTCGGTGTGCTCGGCGTGCTGGACAACGTGGCCGACCGGGTGGCGTCCGGCTTCGTGCCGCGTCCCGGCGGCGACCACGATCAGATCTTCCTGCTCGGCGAGACGCACGTGGAACTCTCCGGCTCGGAGTGGGCCTGGGTGACCCACCAGCACCTCGGTGGGGTACCCCCGCAGGTCGACCTGGCGCGGGAGAAGCAACTCGCCGGTCTGCTGGCCGACGCCGCCCGGGTCGGGCACCTCAGCTCCGCGCACGACCTCTCCGACGGCGGTCTCGCCCAGAGCCTGGTGGAGTCCTGCCTGCGGCACGGCGTCGGGGCCCGGATCGCGGTGCCGGAGCGTTTCGAGGGCACCTCGATGCCGTTCGTGTTCCTGTTCAGCGAGTCCGCCGGTCGGGTGCTCGTCTCGGTGCCACGCGGCCACGAGAAGGCGTTCACCGCGCTCTGCGGTGAGCACGGCGTGCCGTGGGAGCTGATCGGCGTCACCGACCCGACGGGCGGTGCGCTGGAGGTGCACGGTCAGTTCCGGATCGGCCTGGACGAGTTGCGCGAGGCGCACACCGGCACGCTGCCGGCCCTCTTCGGCGGCGTGCAGCCGTTCGAGGTGACCGCACCGGCGGAGGTCGAGGACGTCGTCGACGTGCCGACCACCGACCTGGACGCCGACTCGCCGACCGACAGTGCCGTCGAGCCGACCGGCTTCGCCGTCGAGTCGACCGGACTGGCACCGACCGACGAGCCAGCCACCGACGACGAGCAGGCCGTCGACGGCGAGCAGGCCGTCGACGGCGAGCAGGCCGAGTCGGCCCCGGAGACGACCGAGCAGACGCCGGACCGGTCGGCTGGTCGGGCCGTCCCGCCGGTGCGTACCGAACGTGTCGAGTCGGCCGAGACCGCCGACCCGGCCCCGCCGGTCAGCTCCGCCGGGGTGGAGGCTCCGCAGCACGGTGACACCGAGCAGCCCGACGAGCGCTGAGGCGTTGGCCGCGGCCGTGTTCGCCCAACCCGGATCGGGCGTCCGGTTCGACTGGGGGCTGGCGGGCGCGGCCGAACTCGGCCGGGTCTGCGCGGCACTGGTGGTGGTGGACGTGTTGTCGTTCACCACCACCGTCGAGGTCGCGGTGGGGCGGGGCATGCGCGTACACCCCTTTCCCTGGGGTGAGCAGGCCGCCGCCTACGCGCGTCGGGTCGGTGCGGTGGCCGCGACCGGCCGCCGACAGGTCACCCGCGAACACCCGTGGTCGCTGTCGCCAGCCGCGCTGAGCCAGGCACCGGTGGTGCTTGACCTGGTGCTGCCGTCGCCCAACGGGTCGGCCATCAGCGCCGCCGCCAGCGCCACCGGGCTACCGGTGGTCGCGGCCAACCTGCGCAACGCCCGCGCCGTCGGGCGTTGGCTGATCGACCAGGGGTACGGCTCGACGACCGCCCCGATCGGCGTGGTGGCCGCCGGTGAGCGGTGGGCGGACGGCTCGTTGCGCCCGTCGGTGGAGGACCAGCTCGGTGCGGCCAGCGTGCTCGACGCCCTCTCCGGTGCACCCGGTGGTCTCTCCGTGGAGGCGGCCGTGGCACTGGCCGCGCTGGCCAGCATTCCGGACGTACCGGCGGCGATCCGTGGCTGTGTCTCCGGTCGGGAGCTGATCGAGGGCGGCTTCGCCGAGGACGTCGAGATCGCGGTACGCCTCGACGCCTCCACCGTCGTTCCGCTGCTCCGTCAGGGCGTCTTCACCGCAGCCTGACCACTGCTGTCCACAGCCGACTGTCGCGCCCGGCGCGATGTGCGGCAGCGGGCGTTCACCCACTGCCGCCTTGCGTCCGACTAGTCGTCCAGCCAGTCCAGGCGACGACCGCTGCGGTCCTGGGGTGCGGCGTCGGGCCGAGCATGGCCGGCCTGTGCCGGGTCGCCGTATCCGCCGCCCTGGCCGTAGCCACCCTGGTCGTAGCCACCGTCGTAGCCGCGCTGGCGTGGCGGCTCCTGGCCGTAGCCGCCTCCGGCCGGGTCGGTTCCGTAACCGCCCTGGTCGTAGCCACCATGTCCGGGCGCGTCCTGGCCGTACCCGCCGGCCGGGCCGCCGTACCCGCCCTGACCGTACGAGCTGTCGTAGCTGGTGTTGTCGTAGCCGCCGCGCTGATGCCCGGACTCCTGGCCGTATCCGCCGCCCGGTGCCGCGCCGTAGCCACCGCCGGACTGAGCCGGAGGGTAGCCGTGGTTCGGGTCGGCCTGTCCGTAGCCGCCGCCCGGCTCACCATCGCCGTAGCCGCGGGTCGGTTCGCTCTGGCCGTAGCCGGCCGGCTCGCCTTGGCCGTAGCCCCGGGTCGGATCACTCTGGCCGTAGCCGGCCTCACCTCGCCCGTATCCGCCCGGCTCGCCCTGGCCGTAGCCCGGCGCGGCCTCCGGCTGGTACATGCCGGTGGCGTACGGGTCGGCGGGAGCCGGGTAGGTGGTCTCCTCGCCCTTGTAGCGGCCGGTCGGCTCGTCGTACCGGTCGCCGTAGCCGGCGGCTCCACCGGCCGGGGGGTAGTCCGGGCCGGCGTTGCCGGCGCCGTAGTCGCGGCTGCCGTAGCCACCGCCGGACGACGGGCCGGTTCCGTACCCGCTGCCGGAGGACGGAGCGTTGCCGTAGCCGCCACCCGACGAGGGGGCGTTGCCGTAGCCGGATGCGCCGTAACCGCCCGGCTCGTCGCCGTAGCCGCCACCAGCACCGGACCAGCCGCCCGGCCCACTCGCGGCACCGTAGGGCTGCGGCGGTGCGCCGTACGGGTCCGGCGGCACGTCGTCCACGACCGGCTGGTGCATCATCGTCGGCGCGTTTGCCAGTCCGGGGCCGCCGACCATTGTCGGGTCCGGCGCGGCGCCCACCCGGTTCACCACCCTGGTCTGGTCGTCCGCACCGGCGAAGGAGCCGCGGGCCGCCGGGACCGCGCCGGCCGGAGCACCGGCGGGAACATCACCGTCGGGCTCGCCGTCCTCGTTCTCCTTGCGCTTCATCCAGAGCAGCACGATCGTGCCGACACCGACGGCCACGAACAGGCCGCCCAGCAGGATCAGCAGCCAGTTGCCGAAGCCGCCGGAGTCCTCATTGGACGTGGGCGCCTGGGCGATGGGGCTGTCGGCGGGAGTCTCCTCCTCGTCGCCGACCTCTTCCTCGAAGGGGTCCTCGGTCGGCACCGCCGACTCGCTCGCCGACGGGCTGGCGCTCGGGCTCTCCGAGGCGGCCGCGATCGGGAGGGTGATCCGTCGTCCGGTGATGCTCTGCCCGGCGTTGGCGGTGAAGCTCACGAGTCCCGTCTGGTTGTTCGCGCTCGCGCCGATGTCGATCCGCCCGGGAGCGATCGGGTTGTCGGTGCTGCCGGTGAACCGGAAGTTGCCGTCCCCGTTGGTGTTGGTCTCGCGTTGCTTGCCGGCGCTGTCCTTGAGCAGGACGTACGCGCCGGAGACCGCCTCGCCACCCTGGTTGACGACCTTGCCGGAGATCGACCGCACCGTCTGCGGTGCCTGCGTCGTCGGCGGTGGCGGCGGGGCTGCCGCGCCGACCAGGGTGACATTCGTGCTCCGGCTCTGTTCGCCGGTGGCGTCCACGGCCTTGACCGTGATCGTGGCCTGCCCGTCGGCCGCGTCCCCCGCCAGCTGGAAGGTCGCCTGGAAGTTGCCGTTCTCGTTCAGGCCACCCTGGCTGCATCCGTCGACGCAGGTGAGCTTGGGGTTGTTGGAGCTCACCGTGACGTCGGCGGGATTATCGTCTGTGACGCGGATCGAGTAGCGAACGACTGTGGTCTTACCGGCCTCGACCCTGCTCGGGGAGGCGGACACGTTGTTCACGCTGGGGGCGGCGATGGCGGGTGTGGCTGGGACGGCGAGCAGGGCGCTGATCGTCAGCGCCACGACCACACCGGCCCGCTTGTGCCAGGCTCGTCGGTGTGTTGACACGTCCACCGCCTTCCGGACTGACCTCCCCTGACCCGGCGGTTGTCGGGCGGGAACATCACGGTACGAATACGCCGTCGGCAACTATGCCTTGTCTGGCTGGATCGGCGCGACCCAGGGCCAGCGTGACGGCCAGAGCGGTCACGCCGTATCGTCCCGTCGTGTCCTCTCCGTACATTAAGTCCGCCTCGATCTCGGCGGCGCTGTCGGCGTTCGATGAGGGGCGTACGCCCGAACGGACGGTGCTCCGCGCGGCGGTCAGGGCCATGTTGACCCTCCTCGCGGACCGTGTGCCCGGCCGATCGGTGGAGGTGCGTGTCCCACCTTACGGTGCAGTTCAGTGCGTTCCGGGGCCGCGACACACCCGCGGTACTCCGGCGAACACGGTGGAGATGGATCCGGAAACCTGGCTCAGGTTGGCGACGGGGCGACTCGATTGGGCGCGGGCGGTCACGGAGGGTCGCGTCAAGGCGAGCGGTACGCGTGCGGACCTGTCCGGGTATCTGCCGCTCGAACTGGAGTGACAGGTGAGACTGGATGACACAAAGCGGTGACAGTGTGACTGTATGTGGCGACATGGATTCGCGTACACTGTCAGGCGACGACAGTGTGGTCCCGGCCGAGGAGTGCGGAACAACCCCGTGGGTCCGTCAGGCCAGTCCAGACCAGCAAGAGGGAGCGGCAGGTGCCCCGAGGCGACGGCCGGCTGAGCCACGACCTTGATCCCCAACGACCCGGTCCCCAGGACGCCTGCGGTGTCTTCGGCGTCTGGGCCCCCGGGGAGGAGGTCGCCAACCTGACCTACTTCGGTCTCTACGCCTTGCAGCACCGAGGTCAGGAGGCGGCCGGCATCGCGGTCAGCGACGGCTCCGGCGTGGTGGTCTACAAGGACCTCGGCCTGGTGGCCCAGGTGTTCGACGAGCCGACCTTGGCCAGCCTGCGCGGGCATGTCGCCATCGGGCACACGCGTTACTCCACGACCGGCGCCTCGACCTGGGAGAACGCCCAGCCGACCATCCGGGCGACCACGTCGGGCACGACGATCGCGCTGGCCCACAACGGAAACCTGGTCAACACCACCGAGTTGCAGCGTGAGGTGGCCGAGCGTGGGCTGAGCTCCGACGGGTCCACCAACGACACCTCACTCGTCACCACGTTGCTGGCCAGCCGGCCCGATCTGTCGGTCGAGGCCGCCGCGCTGGAGGTCCTGCCGCGACTGCGCGGCGCGTTCAGCTTCGTCTTCATGGACGAGTCGACCCTCTACGCCGCCCGTGACTCGCATGGCGTACGCCCGCTGGTGCTCGGCCGGCTGGAGCGCGGCTGGGTGGTGGCCAGTGAGACGGCGGCGTTGGACATCGTCGGCGCCAGCGTGGTCCGCGAGGTCGAGCCGGGTGAGCTGATCGCGATCGACGCGGAAGGGCTGAGGTCCAGCCGGTTCGGGGCCCCTGAGCCCAAGGGCTGCCTCTTCGAATACGTCTACATCGCGCGGCCGGACGCCACCATCGCCGGTCGCAACGTGCACGCCGCCCGGATGCAGATCGGGCGTCAACTGGCCAAGGAGCACCCGGTCGACGCCGACCTGGTGATCCCGGTGCCCGAATCGGGCACGCCGGCAGCTATCGGCTACGCCGAGGAGTCCGGCATCACCTACGGCGCCGGCCTGATGAAGAACCCGTACGTCGGGCGTACCTTCATCCAGCCGTCGCAGACCCTGCGTCAGCTCGGCATCCGGCTCAAGCTCAACCCGCTGCGGGAGAACGTACGGGGCAAGCGCCTGGTGGTGGTCGACGACTCCATCGTCCGTGGCAACACCCAGCGGGCGATCGTTCGGATGCTGCGCGAGGCGGGTGCGGTGGAGGTGCACGTACGCATCTCCTCGCCACCGGTCTCCTGGCCCTGCTTCTACGGCATCGACTTCGCCACCCGTGCCGAACTGCTCGCCAACGGCCTCGACAACGACGGCATCCGGCGCTCCATCGGGGCGGACACGCTGGGCTACGTCTCGCTGCCCGGTCTGATCGCCGCGACCGAGCAGCCGAAGACCCGGCTCTGCCGGGCCTGTTTCGACGGGGAGTATCCGATCGAGCTGCCCGTCGGCAACTCGATCGGCAAGCACGTGCTCGAAGGAATCGGCCGCCGGGTCGCCAACGGTACGGCCGACGACATCGAACCGGCCGAGCAACTCGTCCCGCCACTCGACAGCAGTTTCGGCGACCTCACACCGTCGGCGACCACACACCGCCCGTAGCACCACCCGGCTGCGGCGTCGGTCACCGTCGACGCGACAGCCGAGAACCACTAAGGGGAGAACCGTGACGCACGTGTCCGAGCGCAGCGGCGCAGGAAGCAGCCCGAGCGGCGCTGGCGGGGACCGTCAGCCCTGGACGGCCGGTTCCGGCCGCCCGGCGCGCAAACGCTCGGTCTCGTACGCGGACGCCGGAGTGTCCATCGAGGCGGGCGACCGTGCCGTGGAGCTGCTCAAGTCGAAGGTGAAGCAGACCCGCAGGCCGGAGGTGATGGGTGACCTCGGTGGCTTCGCCGGCCTGTTCCGGCTGGACACCTCGAAGTACAAGAACCCGATCCTGGCCTCCTCCACCGACGGCGTCGGCACCAAGCTGGTGATCGCCCAGCAGATGGACATCCACGACACGGTCGGCATCGACCTGGTCGCGATGGTCGTCGACGACCTGGTGGCCTGCGGGGCGGAGCCGCTGTTCCTGCTGGACTACATCGCCACCGGCGAGGTGGTGCCGGACAAGGTCGCCGAGATCGGCGCCGGCATCGCCGACGGCTGCCGGTACGCGGGCTGCGCGTTGCTGGGCGGGGAGACCGCCGAGCACCCGGGCGTGCTGCGTCCCGACGAGTACGACATCTCCGCCACCGGCGTCGGCGTGGTGGAGGAGAGCGAGATCCTCAGCTCCGGGCGGGTTGAGGTCGGCGACGTGGTGATCGCGATGCGTTCCTCCGGCCTGCACTCGAACGGGTACTCCCTGGTCCGCCACGTGCTGCTCGGCGCGGGGCGGATGCGACTGGACGTGGTGATCGACGACTTCGGTCGGCAGCGCACCCTCGGCGAGGAGCTGCTCACCCCAACCAAGATCTACGCACAGGACTGCCTCAAGCTGATCGCCGAGGCCGACGTGCGCGCCTTCGCCCACGTCACCGGTGGCGGCATCCCCGGCAACCTGGTGCGGATCCTGCCGGAGCACGTGGATGCCGTGGTCAACCGGTCGACGTGGAAGCCGCAGCCCATCTTCGACCTGATCCAGTCCAAGGGCCGGATCGAGGACCCGGAGATGGAGGCGACGTTCAACATGGGCGTCGGCATGTTCGCGATCGTGTCGGCGGAGGACGCCGACCGCGCGCTGGCCACGCTCACCGGCCGGGGCGTCGACGCCTGGCAGGCCGGCGAGGTCATCGAGGGCACGGGCGAGGTGCAGATGGTCGGCCAGCACACCCGAGGCTGATCACTTTGCCGTGATTGTCCGATTACCTGATCAGGGCTTCACCCGAGTGGCCGTTGCCGCCTAGCCTGAAGGGCACCCTCGAAAGCTGTGGGGCGCGCCCGTGCCGGGTCGCGCCTGGCAGCCCAAGACCGCACGGAGGAGGGCGATGGCTGCGCGGGGACGGTCATTGGACGGGATGCGCGGCCTGGCCACCGTCCCGTCGTACGTCGTGATGCAGCCCACCACCCTCTGCAACCTCGACTGCGCGTACTGCTATCTGCCGTTTCGGGCGGCGGACCGACAGATGCCGGTCGCGGTGGCCGAGGCGGTGGCCGCGTCGGTGAACCGCTGGGCGGTCAGCGACCGGTTCTCCGTGGTCTGGCACGGTGGGGAGCCGCTGGCCGCCGGTCGGGAGCGGCTGGCGGCGTTGATGGCACCCTTCGGGCCCGAGGTGGAGCACCACGTCCAAACCAACGCCACCCTGATCGACGACGCCTGGTGTGAGTTCTTCGCCCGGCACCGGATGCGGGTGAGCGTGAGCGTGGACGGGCCACGGGAACGCAACGGCGAGCGGGTCACCCGGGCGGGCCAACCGGCGTACGACCGGATCGTCCGGGGGGTGACCGCGTTGCGTCGGCACGGGCTGCCGTTCTCAGCCCTCGCGGTGGTCGGCGACCCGTCACCGGGCCGGGCCACCGAGTTGTACGACTACTTCCTCGACCTCGGGTGTGAGGTGCTCGGTGTCAACATCGAGGAGACCGAGGGAGTCAACACCCGGGACAACGCCCACGACGCCCCGGTGGTGACCGGGTTCTGGGCCGAGCTGGTCGCGGCCTGGCGGCGGAATCCCCGGATCCACCTGCGGGAGGTGGAATGGTCGTTGCGGTACGCCGCAGCGGTGCTGGACGGCACGGCGGGCGACCTGCTGCCCGATCGGCTCGACCCGATACCGACGGTGGCCTACGACGGCTCGGTCGTGGTGCTCTCACCCGAGCTGGCCGGCTTCACCGATCCCCGGTACGGCGACTTCTCCAGCGGAAACGTGCTCACTACCCCGCTGCACACCATCCTGGCGAACGCGCAGGGCACCGGCTGGGTCGGCGAGTTCATCGACGGCGTGGAGGCGTGTCGCGCCTCCTGCCCGTATTTCGGTTTCTGTGGCGGCGGCCACGCGGCCAACCGCTACTTCGAGCTGGGGCGCTTTGACGGTACGGAGACCGAGCACTGCCGCAACAGCAAGATCCGCCTACTGGAGGGAGTGTTGGAGCATGCCCGAGATCACCAGTCGTCGGGAGCCTGAGATCGTGACGGGAGACGGCCCCGAACGGGTCGCCGACCGGGTGCGGGAGGCCGCTGCCGGGCTCAACGCCCTGCTCCACGAGGCCGAGGTGGCGCGTCAGCTCCGGGCGGAGGTGGCGGGTGGCGACGGGGCCACCGCGGTCTGCGCCTGGAACCACTTCGAGAACATCCCGACGTTCTACAACTGGAACAACCGTCCCCGCTGACCAGTCGGTGTCGAGGGCCCGCCACACCGCCGGAGCATCGTCCGGCCATGGTGGGCCCTCGACTCGCCAGGTGCTGCGACACCGCTGCGTAGCGGGCACATACGTGAGCACGCGGATGTCACCGCGTGCTCAGATGTGACCGGGGGTCAGCGGGTCGGGCGGACCCAGTTGTCCGGGTCGTCGTCGGAGTGGTCCTCGTCGTCGTCGACGTACTCTTTGTAGTCGTCGTCGAAGTTGCGGTCCGACTTGCCGCCGCCGCCGAGTTCTCGCTGCAAGGCGGCGAGGTCGGTGTTCGGGGAGTGGTACTTCAACTCCCGCGCCACCTTTGTCTGCTTGGCCTTAGCACGGCCGCGCCCCATGGCTCGACCCCCTCGCACAGAATGCGGGGCAGCCCGAAGGCGGGCCCCGATGACGTCAGGCATCTCTCGTGGCTCTTACGGTACATGGGGATGCCATCGTTCGGCACCTCGGGTTACCTATGACCATGACCGCGCGTTGCGGTCGTCGGGTCGTCACCCATTGTACCGGGTAAGGGACGACACGGAGAACGGTCGTGACATAGGGCGAAGCGCCACAAAACGCCGTATCACCGCACCGGCTGTCGCCGGGGGCGGGACTATCGGCCCGCCCCCGAGGCGCGTCGTCAGCGAAGGTGAATCGTGCGCAGTCGGCCGATCTCGGCCATCCGCCGTTCGGCCAGCCGGTCCGCTGCCACGGCCGGTGGTACGCCGTCGGTGTCGGCGAGCCGGAGGATCTCGCGCGTGGTGTCGTAGATCCGGGTGGCGCGCAGCTTGGCCCGCTCGAAGTCGAAGCCCTCGATCTCGTCCGCGACCTGGATCACGCCGCCGGCGTTCACCACGTAGTCGGGGGCGTAGAGGATGCCCCGGTCGGCGAGCAGCTTCTCCACGCCGGAGTGGGCGAGCTGGTTGTTGGCCGCCCCGGCCACCACCTTGGCCCGCAGAGTCACCACCGTGTCGTCGTCCAGCGCGCCGCCGAGGGCGCACGGCGCGTACACGTCGATGTCGGCGGAGACCAGCGCGGTGACGTCGTCGACGAGGTGGATCTGCGGGTGGGTGGTGCGCGCCCACTCCAGCGCCCGGGGGTTGACGTCGGTGGCGACCACCTCGGCCCCGTCCTCCAACAGGTGGCCGACGAGGTACTTGCCGACCTTGCCCAGCCCGGCGACGCCGACCCGGCGGCCGTGCAGGGTCGGTACGCCCCAGACATGCTCGGCCGCCGCCCGCATCCCCTGGAACACGCCCCAGGCGGTGAGGATGGAGGAGTCACCCGCCCCGCCGTGCTCGACACTGCGGCCGGTGACGTACCGGGTCTCCCGAGCGATCACGTCCATGTCCGGCACGTAGGTGCCGACGTCGCAGGCGGTGTAGTAGCGCCCGCCGAGCGACTCCACGAAGCGGCCGTAGGCGCGCAGCAGCGCCTCGCTCTTGATCTGCTCGGGGTCGCCCCAGATGACCGCCTTACCGCCGCCCAGGTCCAGGCCAGCGAGGGCGTTCTTGTACGCCATGCCGCGGGACAGGTCGAGCACGTCGGCGAGGGCGGCCTCCTCGCTGTCGTACGGGTAGAAACGGGTACCGCCGAGCGCGGGGCCCAGCGCGGTGGAGTAGATGCCTATGATCGCCTTCAGACCGGTCTGCTTGTCCTGGCAGAACACGACCTGTTCGTGACCCGTGGACTCCGGGTCGTCCGTGGTGGCGAATACGCCCATGACTGGCTCCTGTGTCGGTGGGCACCCTTGTGGGGCGCGGACCTGGTCAACGTCGGCGGGGATGCTGCCGGTGTTGCGAGCCTAGTATTGGAGCCCGTCGCGCCGCTCTCCCGAGTAGTCGCCGTCCCGCCCTGCGGGCGGTCCGTTCCGCCCCCGCGAGGGTCGTCGGTCGAGGGTCCGTCGGCGGGCTTCGCCCAGCTTGATCACGCGCCGCGCCGCGTGGCTCGGCGACGCCGAGCACCGCTCGGCTTGCCGCTCGTGGGAGGATCGCGCCGTGCCGTCGCTCTTCGCTTCATACCTGCGCGTGTACGAGCCGCTGACCGCCTTCGACCGAGATCGCCAGACCTACTGGCGGCGTTACGTCGAACAGGGGCGGGCGATCGCGCCGGTCGAGGGGCCCGGCCGGCAGCGGAACTCCGTCATCGAGGCGTTGGGCGCCGGCTGGACCCGGCTGCCTGACTTGCCGGACGAGGCGTACGTGCTGGAGACCGACGAAACCCTGCTGGTGTGCCCGTGGAACCTGCGCATCCGGGTGGCTGAGGCGGCGCTGAGCGCGCGGGACGGCGTACCCCCGGTGTTGGCCGACGCCTTCGTGCCGCCGGTGCTCGCCGGGCAGGCCAAGGCGGTGGTGGAGGACTGGCGTAGTGGCGCCCGGGTGCTGGAGCACGGGGTTCCCCGGGTGCACGAGCAGATCGCGACCTGGGGCGTGCCGTTGCGCTGGTTCGTGCTCTTCGAGGCGGACGAGCGCAACCACGTGACCGCGCCGGACCGGCGCTCGCTGCGTTTCCGGACGGAGATCTCCAAGGCTCGCCGTCGCTCGTCGCGGGCGCTGGCGGTGCTGCGCAAGTCGGTCGGCGACGCGCCGATCACCGAGGCGGTCGAGGAGGCCGCCCGGTGGCTTGAGGAGTTCCACCCGCGTTCGGTGGTGGAGCTGGACTACGGCGGGCTGGTCGACTTGCTCTCGGACGAGACACTGGCCGAGGACGACTCGCCGGAACTGGTCGCGGCCGGACTGGCCGGGTTGTCCCGCGGTGAGGCGGAGGAGGCGTCAGCGGCGTACGACAAGCTCGTTGCCCGCTGGCGTGCGGTACAGCTCCTGGAGCGTTGTAACTGACGCCTGGGACATGAGTGTCCTGAATCCTCATGCTCAACACGAGATGAACTCGTAGTTGACGCATCACGAACCGTGATCATGAGTCCGAATAAGTTACTGTCTGGGATAGAAAAGTCGTATAAATCGGGCATGGTTCATCCGTCCGTCTACGGACGTTCGGCCGTTCGGCCCATGTCGGACATCGGGGACTAGCCGGACCATGGGAGACGCGTCGGCCGGCGGGACCCCGGCCGATGTCTATACATGTGGAGGAGTGACCGATGGCATCGCGAACGCACGAACCAGAGCCGCTACTCACACCGGCCGAGGTGGCGTCGATGTTCCGTGTCGACCCGAAGACGGTGACCCGTTGGGCAAAGGCAGGCAAGTTGAGCGCCATCCGGACGCTCGGCGGCCACCGCCGATACCGCGAGTCTGAGGTCAGGGCGCTACTGCAGGGGCAGATCCCGCAGCAGCGCCAGGGGGACTGACCACGTCGGATAGCAGAGCTTCAAACAAAGGGCGGCGGAGAAATCCGCCGCCCTTTGTCATGCCCGGACCGGGCGTTCTCAATCGGTCAACTCAACCCGGATGCCCACCGTGCCGCCCTCGCCCCGGCGCAGCCGACTGCCGAGCAGGGTCAGCCGACCGATCACCCGGTACTTCTGCTTGATCAGGCCACGGATGCGGTTGGTCGCGCCGGGATCGTAGAGGGTCGCGCGGGCGGGCACCGCCTCGCCGTGCGGCCTGCCGCGTACGTCGCAGGGGGCCACCGTGACGTTCCCGCTGCGGCGGATCCGCTTCACCTTGCCGGCGTCGGCCGCCGACCACACCGCCAGGGCGTCACCGTCACGAACCGCCCAGACCGGGGTCGGCACCGCGCGACCGTCCTTGCGGAACGTCGTCAGGAGGATGTACTTCTCCGCTGATAGGCGGTCCAACATGGTCACGCCGACAGGATACGGGCGGTGCGGCCAGCTGAGTGGCCGGATAGCGTGAAGGACGTGACGGCAGAGCCACGGATCGGTGACGTCTTCGGGGAACTGCTGCGCGACGCGCTGGCGGTGGCGACCGGGATCGGTCCCCGGCCGCTGGCCGGTGGGCGCCTGCCCCGCCCGGTCATCGAGATCATCGAGCGCGACGACGGGCTGGTCAACGGCGCACCGGCCGCTCACTACCTCGACGGGCCGGAGCACTGGCAGCCGCACGATCATCGGGCGGTGGACCGGGTACGCGGCGCGACACTGGATGTCGGGGTCGGGGCCGGACGGATCGCGCTGCTGCTCCAGGAACGGGGCGTACCGGTCACCGGGCTGGACACGTCGGTCGGCGCGTTGCAGGTGTGCCGCCGCCGGGGCGTACGCGACCTGGTGCACGCCACCGTCGACGAGCACGCCACCAGCGGGCGGCGCTACGACACCTTCCTGCTGCTCGGCAACAACCTGGGGCTGATCGAGGGACGGGAACGGGCCCCGGCGTTCCTCGCCGCGCTGGCGGAGCTGGCCCGCCCCGGCGCGCAGGTGATCGCCCACGGCACCAATCCGTACGGCACCCGGGACCCGGTGCACACCACATACCACGAGCACAACCGGCAACGGGGCCGCCTGGGCGGGCAACTGCGGCTGCGGCTGCGCTACCGCGAACTGGGTACCCCCTGGTTCGACTACCTGGTCTGCTCGCCGGAGGAACTCGCCGAACTGGTGCACGGTTCCCCGTGGCGGTTGGTCGACGTGGACGACCGCGACGCCCCGTACTATCTCGCCACCTTGCGGATGACCGCCTGAGCCAGCTGGGCGTTAAGGCTGCTCGGCGGTTAACGCGGCTCGGGCGGTTAACAGGGGCCCCCTGCTATACCGGAGGCGATAACAGGGGGCCCTTCCTTACTGCTCAGACTCGGATGGTTGGCGGAAGCTGCTCCGGGGGGAGCCCTCCGTCGCCGTCGACCACCCCGTTCGGCTGGCCGTCCTGGTGGATGTCGACCATCGTCACGTCCACCTTGCCGTCCCCGTCGGTGTCGAACTGGAACAGGTCGGCCTTGCCGTCCCCGTCCGTGTCGACCACCCACACGTCGGTGCGGCCGTCGTTGTTGGTGTCGGCACGCAGCAGTTCGACGCGCTCGTCGCCACGCGTCTCGACTATCTCCTGGGCGCCCGCGCCGCTCGCGGTCTCCGGTGCCTGGCTCATCTGCTCGTCCTTCCCTTGGCTGTCGGCGTCTTACCCGATCCCGTCCGCCCCCACGCATGAGACCAGGGTCGGTGCTGCATAGGGTCGCAGCATGACTGAGCGAGCGTACGGGCTGGCACCCGGCGTAGCGGCTACCCCGTGTGCCAGCGGCGTCAGCGAAGGGCCCATTCTCACTGTGCGGTGGTGTCGCGATGACTGAACGGTTCGTGGTGGTAGGTGCCGGCACGATGGGACTCGGCATCGCGTACGTGGCCGCCGGCAGCGGTCACGACGTGGAGCTGGTCGAGGTCGACCGGGCGCGCGGTGACGCGGCCCTGCGGCGGCTCGCCGATCTCTGGGAGCGGGCCGCGCAACGCGGCAAGCTCACCGCGGAGCAGGCCGCAGCAAACCAGGCCCGGATCACGCTACGGGCCGGGCTGGCCGAGGTCGCACCGGAACCGGACGTCGTCGTGGAGGCGGTACCGGAACGGGCCGACCTCAAGCGGGCCGTGCTCGCCGAGGCGGAGGCGCTGCGTCCGGCGCTGCTGGGCAGCAACACCTCCAGCATCCCGATCGCCGACCTCGCGGCCGGACTGACCCGGCCGGAACGGTTCTGTGGGCTGCACTTCTTCAACCCGGTCTGGGCGATGGCCCTGCTGGAGATCGTGGTCGGGCCGGCCACCGCCGTACAGACCACGGACGCGGCCGTCACGCTCGCCGGTCGGCTGGGCAAGGATCCCGTCGTGGTACGCGACATGCCCGGTTTCGCCACGTCGCGGCTCGGCGTGACCCTCGGCCTGGAGGCGATCCGGATGGTCGCCGACGGGGTCGCCAGCCCCGCCGACATCGACAAGGCGATGGTGCTCGGCTACCGGCACCCCATCGGCCCGTTGGAGTTGACCGACCTGGTCGGGCTGGACGTGCGCCTGGACATCGCGCGTACGTTGCAGGCCGCGTACGGCGATCGCTTCGCTCCGCCGCCGCTGCTGACGGAACTGGTCGCCGCCGGGCGGCTGGGGAAGAAGTCCGGGCACGGCTTCTACCGCTGGACCGACGGGGTGCGCTCCGGCGGCACCGAACCGGTCGTGCCCGCTGGCGACACGCCGACCGAGGGCTCTGCGTCGGCGGTGACCCGATGAGCGGGCTGCGGGTCGAGGAACAGCCGGACCGGCTGGTGGTCACGCTGGATCGGCCGGAGAAACGCAACGCCATCGACGCGGACCTGATCGCGGCCCTGCACGAGGTCTGCGCCGAGTTGGAGGCCCGCCCCCGGATGCTGTTGCTGACCGGTGGCACCGACGGGATCTTCGCCGGTGGGGCCGACATCGCCCAACTGCGGGAACGCGGGCGGCTGGACGCACTGGCCGCGATCAACTCGGCCGCCTTCGCCCGGATCCGGGCGCTGCCGATGCCCACCGTGGCGGCGATCGACGGCCCGGCGCTGGGCGGCGGTGCCGAACTGGCGTACGCCTGTGATCTTCGGGTCTGCTCGGAGCGGGCGGTCTTCGGCCAGCCGGAGGTGCGGCTCGGCATCCTGGCCGGCGCTGGCGCCACGCACCGGCTGCCCGCGCTGGTCGGCGAGACCCTGGCCAAGGAACTGCTGTTCACCGGCCGGCGGGTGGACGCGGCGGAGGCGCTGCGGATCGGGCTGGTCAACCGGGTGGTGGCCGCACCGGAGGAACTGCTGCCGACGGCCCACGCCCTGATCGACGAGATGGCCAAGGGGTCGGCCTTGGCGCTGCGGCTCACCAAGCTCGCCGTCGACGCTCCGGCCAGCGCGCATCCGCAGCTGGACCTGGTCAGTCAGGCGGTCCTCTTCACCGACGAGGAGAAGCAGCGCCGGATGACCGAGTTCCTGGAACGGCGACGCGGGCGCTGAGCTACCCCCGCACAGCAGCGACGGCCGCACCGTCACACGGTGCGGCCGTCCGCGTCAGGGGTGGCTCAGGAGGCGGCCAGCGCCGCCAGCGGCACCTCTGCGTCGGCGAGCGCCCGGATCACCGCGGCGGACTCGCTGAAGCCGATGATCAGCACCGCGTCGGCACCGAACTCCTTGATCTGCTTGGCGCCCTCGGCGAAGTTGATCGGAGTGGCCTCGGCGTCCTCGACCGGCTCGTAGCCGAGCAGCTTGACCTTGTCGCCGCCGAATCCGGCCCGCTCCAGCTCGGCCCGGACGACCTCCCGGAGACCCTCGCCGTAGGAGTCCTGACGCGCCACGAGCGCGATCTTCTGCGGGCCGTCCCGGAGGATGACGTCGGCCAGCGCCCGCCCCTGGAGGCTGTCCGGCGGCGCGGTGCGGAAGTAGAGACCCTTGTCGTCGGCGTCGGTCAGGCTGGCCGCCGTGTTCGACGGCGAGAACAGGATCAGCCCGGCCTCCACCACGTCCGGCAGCACGGCCGCGGAGATACCCGAACCGCCAGCACCGATGATCACGTGTACGCCCGCCTCGACGTGGCTGGCCACCGTCGCCTTGGCCACGGCCGGGTTGGTGCCGTCGTCACCGTCGATCCACACCACGTCCTCGCCGAGCACCCCGCCAGCGGCGTTGACCTCCTTGAGCGCCAGCGCCGCACCGGCCGCGAGCGGCGGGTTGGCCAGCGCCAGGTCACCGGTCTTGGGCAACAGGCCACCGAGGACCAGGGGTGCGCCGGTCTCCGCGCTGGAAACGCCGGTCTGCTTCTTGGGCTTCGGCGGGGACTTCTTGCTGGCCGCCGACTCGTCACCGGCGCCGACGAACTCCGTCTTGGCGTCGTTGAGCTGCTGACCGTCGAAGTGCAGGGTGGCGTAACTGGCGGTGGCCGGTTCGCCCGCGTCCGTGAAGCCGGCCCGGGTGATCGACACGCTGCGGTACTCGATGTCGGTGCCCTGCCGGGCCAGCCGCAGACACTGGTTCACCGAGGTGCAGCTGGTGCCGCCGTTGGTGACGCCCACGATCTGCTTGGCGATGGCCGTGGGTTCGGTCGACCCGGCGAGCTGTGCGGCGAGCGCGCTGATCACCACCGCGTCGTACGCCTCGGCGGCGTAGAGGTAGTCGGTCAGCTCAGGGTCCACGGACCGTAGCCGGTTCTTGAAGTTGTCCGGCAGCGGTGTGAGCGGCGTGGTGCCCTTCATCCCGTCGACCAGGTTGGCACGATCCTTCAACTCTTCCGGGTACGAGTTGAGCATGTTGCCGTCCGTGCCGTAGAGGCGCACCTGTTGGGTGGTCGCCTCTTCGGGCTGGTCATCCCCGCAGGCGCTGGTGGCGAGCAGGACCGTGGCGCAGACAGCCAGGATGGCCGTACGCGAGCCGCGCGACATGTGCATGGTCGTCCTTCCTCGGGCGAAGGTCCGCTGCGCAGACTAGCGTGCCGTGACCGGCGGCGGGACCGTGGAGCCCGGCCTATCCGCAGGTCGCCTCCACCATGAGCGGAGAGTAATCGCCGTGGGTTCCTTGACCGGTACTCGTACTGTGCGTTCCGTGACCGACTCGCCACAGCAAATGTTCGAGGATGCCACCGCCATCCTCAACTCGGCTCTCGCCGGGGACACCGACGCCGTGGTGGGTACCTTCGACGAGGTGGTCGACCGGGACGGCCTGGCCGGCGCGTACGACGTGGCGTGGTGCCTGGCCGCGACGATGGTCGGCGATCCGGTGCCGCCCGGCGTCTGCGCGCTCGACTTTCCCGGCATCGACCAGGCCAGGTACGACGCCCGGTGGGTGGCCCGCTTCGTCAGCGCGTACGCCAACGACGACCTCGACACCGGCCGGGCGCTGTTCGGCGCGGCGGCTGCCGACGGGCTGCTGCCCGAGTGTCTGCTCACCTTGGCCGGCTCGACCGTGGCGACGCTGCGGCACCGGGCGGCCTGACCGCACGGGTCGGTCGCGGTGCCCGGTGTGGCGCTCATGCCGGTGAGTGGATCAGTGTCGCCGCGTAGCGGGAGAGCAACTCGTGCCAGCCGGCGGTCAGGGCTCGCCGGTATCCCTCGGCGGCCGTGCCGTGCCGGTCGAAGTGCCGGTGCGCCACCTCGACGAGGGTGCCGGATTCGGTGGGCGTGAAGAGCACCTCGACCTCGCTGGCCCGCGCCGGATCGGGCACCGGTGCGCGATCCGCACCGATCTGCCAGGTGAACACCAGGCGGCGCGGCGGATCCCAGGTGAGCACCCGCCCCCAGTCGTTGCGGAATCCGTAGGGGCCGATCTCGTAGAGCATCCCGCCGGGGCGGGGCTCCATGCCCAACTCAGCCAGGAGGGCGGGGCCGGACCAGGTGTACTCCATGACCCACCAGTCGGCGATCCGGCCGGTGAAGACGTCGTACGCACGTTCGGCCGAGACGGGAACGAACAGGGTGCTGCGGAGTGCGAACCGCTCAAGATCCTGCTGGATGTTGGCAGGTTCGGCCATCCCCTGTCCCATGGGCCCGGACCATACCGGCTCATGCCCGGATGCGCAGCTTTCTCGGATGCACGTCCCGCCTGGTGATCGCAGTACTCACGGATGTCGATCTAGTTCGGGTTGGTGGCGGCGCGGCGCACCGGGATGGCCGTCCGCAGAGCGGGTATGCGCGGCGGGAACGTCGCCGGGTGATGCGACGGTGAGGTGGAGCGGGAACATGACAGACAGCGAAGCCGGGCGGTCGCCCGGTCCAGTCGGTGGTGGCGAGCCCGAGCCGGACGTACTGCTCGACGTGCCCAACGTCTCGGTCAGGTCGATCCAGCTCTCCGTGGACCAGTTGGACGCCGACCTGTCGCTGCGTGCCCGGCTCGCCGGACTGCTCCAGCTCGACGCCGGTATCCGCGTACACGTCGAGGGGGTCGAACTCGACATCGAGGGCGTGGAGGCGCAGGCCCTGCTGAAGGTACGCCTGGAGAAGCTGGTGACGATCCTCGACCGCGCGCTCACCACGATCGACCGGAACCCGCAGGTCATCGACGCGCTCGCCCGTTCCGCGAGCGTCGCATTGGAGGAGGTGGACCGCGCGGCGGAAACGGCGGCCGGCGCGGGTGAGCAGCTGGCTGCCGCTGTCGGACCTGCCGCCGGTCAGGCGGTGGGGCGCCCGGACCCCGCCCTGCGACGGACCGGGCCGCTGCCGCCGACCGCCGCCCCGGCCGATGGTCCGCTCGCCCGGCCCGCCGCTACGCCGGGTGGTCCGCTCGCCCGGCCCGCCGCTACGCCGGGTGGTCCGCTCGCCCGGCCCGGGGGGCCGGTCGGTGCGCCGGAGGCCGAGCCGTCGGGTCGGGCAGCCGAACGGGCGGGACCGGTGGGTGGACCGCCCGGCGGTGCGACCGACGACCTGGGGCAGCAGGTGGGTGCCATCGGCGCGGTCAGCGACCGGACGACCGGAGGCGGGCCCGACGACCGGGACCAGGGCCGGGAGCCGGACGACGGGACTGCGCCGCCGGAGCACGAGCCGCCTGACCACGGTCCGACGTCCGGGCGGCAGTTCGCCGAGCGGGCGGGCGAGACGCTGCTCCAGGCGGGCCGCAGCGTGTGGGAGGCGATCCAGAGCGGTGTGACACCACCGCACCGGCAGCAGGACGGCTAGGACCTGATCATCCCCGTCGCCGCCGCACGACGGCGGCCCGGTCGGCGAGGCCGTCGAGCACGTCGACGTACCCGGCCGGTACGCGGACGTCCATGGTCAGTGACGTCGGGTCGGGTCGGGAGACGGTGAAGGCGAAGAACGAGCAGCAGGAGGACTCCCGTGCGGCAAGTGGTAGTGAAAGACGACGTCGCCTGTTCGAGTCTCCGAAACCAGGGCGTAGGACCAGTTCTCCTTGCCACTGCCGTCGAAGCGGGGGGCTGTGAGGTCGTCTCCGAGTAGGTCCCGGTCGGTGATCTCCATCCAGAACCTCTCGGCAGGACGATCAGACCACCAGATGTTCAGCGGCATGAAGCCATACTTCTTGCTCCGACGCCGGTGCGAAACCCTCTCACTGGTCGAGAGCTCGAAGGCGGCGACCAGGCCGCTCCAGCCTGCAGAGTCAGGATGGCGGGTGGCGTGCCGGGTTCACTCGACTGCCTGGCGGGCTATCGAGCATCGATGATTCGGAGTACGTCCTTGGCGGCGAAGACGCGAGCGTAACGACGCCCCGTCCGCTCTTGGAGGATTCCGAGGTGCTCTAGCCGACGGATGGCAGTGTTCACAGCTGGGTAGGAGACGCTGTACATCTGGGCTGCAGTGGTCGGGGTGAGCATGGGGTAACCGATCAGATCCTCGACGATCCTGGCTGCGACGCCGCGAACATTCGCCTCTCTGAGGCGGTCAAGCGCGTGCTGCTTCCAGTCGAGCAGAGCGTCGATGCGGTCAACAGCCAGGACGGCCTGTGCTCGTACTGCCTCGGAGAAGAACCGGATCCACGGATCGAACTTGCCGGTCATGCTGGTCCGCAGCAGGTGGTCCTGATACTCCCGCCGTCGTACCTCTAGCAAGTCTACCCAGCACTCGAGGTCACATCTAAAGCCTCGAGGCGAAAACTTACATTTGGAGGCTGGGTTTGTAACTACAGAGCGCGAGCGAGAGTTCGAGCCAGCGCGAGCGTCAGCTACGGAGAGTAGTTTCAGCATCACTACTGGCTTCCCTCGTGGACGACGGGTGAGGGACTTGGGCAGCGTCGGGACCATGGACGCTTGCGTGAGTAGCAAGGTCTGTCCGTGCAATCCCCGCGCAACAAGAGTCGGTCGTCAGAGGGATCTCGGGGTCAACGAGGGTTGCACCGGACAGGCGGGATCTCTGGGCACAAAGCAAAACGCCGACCGGCGTTTCCGCTGATCGGCGTTGCAATAGCCCGGCGAAAGGCTATGTGGCCAGGGGCGGGGTCGAACCGCCGACCTTCCGATTTTCAGTCGGACGCTCGTACCAACTGAGCTACCTGGCCGTGGTGCTCGGACCATGCTACCCAACCGGCGGGATCACCGCTGGGACGGGTCACATGCCCGATACGCAGAACGCCGCGCGATGGCGCGGCGTCAGCGCTTGCGGTCCTGACGGGACTTGAACCCGCGACCTCCGCCTTGACAGGGCGGCGAGCACTCCAACTGCTCCACAGGACCTTGCTGGTGTTGCATTCGACCTGAGCCGAACCGTGCCCCCAACGGGATTCGAACCCGTGCTACCGCCTTGAAAGGGCGGCGTCCTGGGCCGCTAGACGATGAGGGCGGCCCCGCCATCATTGCATACTCGCAACGCTGAACGGTCTTGCTCCCATCCGGCCCCGCCGGAGGCTTCGAAAGCATACGTGATGGCGCACCGGTCGGCCAAACCGGTATGGCGGCAGCCACAACGCGCCGGAAACCCGCAGCTGGAAGCCGTCTCTAGGCGATCTTCGCGACGCCGTGGTCGCGCTTCAGCCCTTTGATCAATTTGGCGCAGGCCGCGAGGGTCGCCGCCCGGTCGCCGCCGCCGTCGTGCAGCAGGACCACCGCACCGGGACGGGCGGCCCGCTTCACCCGCTTCGCGATGGTGGCCGCGGTCGGCTTGGCCCAGTCCTGCGGGTCGACGGTCCAGTGCAGTGAGCGCATGTCGAGCTGCTTGGCGACCTTCACCACCTCGGCGGTCCACCGGCCGCCGGGCTGTCGGTAGAACGGCACCTCCGCGTCCGGCACCGCCCGCCGGATCTCCTTGTTCGTGCGGGCCAGGTCGGCGCGGATCTCGGCAACCGGCCGTCGGGCCAGGTCGAGATCGTGGTTCCAGCTGTGGTTGCAGAGCTGGTGCCCCTCCCGGACGATCCGCCGGAGCAGGGCCGGATGCTTACGGACCTGTGAGCCGACCACGCAGAAGGTGGCCTTCACCTTGGCCGCCTTCAACTGGTCGAGCACCTTCGGCGTCCAGGCCGGGCTCGGCCCGTCGTCGAAGGTGAGGGCCACCTTCTCGGAGCCGGTGGTGCGGACCAGGCCGGCCGGCAGCTTCTTCGGCAGCGGTCGTAGCCGTGGCTTCGGCGGCACGGTGCGGGTCGGCGACGGGGACGGGGACGCCTCCGGCGGAAGGGCGGCCGAGGGCGGCGGACTGGTGGGTGCGGTGGCCTCCGGGGTGCCGCCGCTGTCGCCGCCGCAACCGGCGACGAGCAGGACGACCAGGAAAGCCAGCAGAGCGGGGTGGCGCATCGTTCGCTCCCGAGAGGGGTTCGGGGTACGCGGACCCCCCGACGCTAGTTCACCCGATTTGAGTCGATGGACGGCGGGTCAGGACGTGAGCGCCCTCCGTGCCGATGCGGGGTCCGGCGTCGATGGGTGAGGCTGCCGGTCCCCGACGAGCGGTCAGGAGGCGGCCGGGCGGTCCAGCGAGTCGAGCAGGGCGACGGTGAGGGATAGTGCCTCCGTCAGGTCGGCCGGGCTGACTACCCCGACCGGCAGGGTCCGGGCCTGCCAGCCCGGACCGGCCGCGAGCACCAGCAGCGGTCGGCTCGGCGTGGTCAGCAGAGCGGTGAGTTGGGCCGGATCGGCGGTGGCCGGAGTGTGCGACCAGAGCACGACCGCGGCCGGTCCGGTCCGGGCGATCGCGGCGAGCAGTGCCGCCACCGGCACCCGGGCACCGAGCATCCGGTAGCCGACGCCGGCCTCGGCCAGCGCTGCGGCCAGGGCCTCCAGCGGCAGGCTGTGCTGCTCCTCGTCGGCGCAGGAGAGCAGCACGCGTGGCGGCCCGCAGGCAGGGTTGGCGGATGCCACCGAGCCCAACGCCGTCGATACGCAGCGGGTCACCAGATGCTCGACCTCGACCAGCGCGCCGGTGGCGGCGTGCCGCTCGCCGATACCCACGAGCAGCGGACGCAGCAGCCGATCCCAGGTCGTCACCACGCCGTCGGCGGCGAGGGCCTGGGCGACCGCCTCGCTGATGGCGTCGGCGTCCAGCCGCATCGCGGCACGGGCCAGCCCCCGGGCCGCCGGTCCGGCACGCCCGACGGGGATGGTCGTACCGCCGCCGTCGCGTGCCCGGCGCGGGTCGGCGGTGCCGACGGAGGCGAGGCTGTCGGGTGCCTGCCGGGCCCATCGGGCCGCCTCGGCGGGGCTTACCCCTTCGGCGGTGAGTCGTCGCATCACCTCTAGCCGGGCCAGGTCGGCCGGTGTGTAGCGCCGGTGATGGCCCGGAACATGGTGGCTGGGCCCGAGGCCGTACCGTTGGTGCCAGGTACGTAGCGTGGTCACCGCGACCCCCAGGCGGCGGGCGACGATGCCCGCGCTCAGCGCCTCATCGGCCACCTGGCCGCTCCGGCGCGTCGTCGTCCGGCTGCCCGGGCAGTTGCAGGAGTCGATCCAGTACGCCACTCAGCCACGGGGCGTAGGCGTCGGGATCGTGGTGCAGCGCGGCGGCCAGTTGGTCCGGCTCGACCCAGCGCAGCTCCGCCACCTCGGTCGGCTCCGGGCGTAGTGACCCGTCGGTGTGGAACTCGCCGCACAGGACGTGGTCGTACTCCACCTCGACCCGCCCGGTGGCCGGGTCCTCGGCACGGTAGACGTAGACGCCGATCTCGCGCAGCGGCACCGGGTCGGCACCCAACTCCTCCGTCAGTCGCCGGTTGGCGGCCTCGGCCAGGGTCTCACCCGGCTGGGGGTGGCCGCAGCAGGAGTTCGCCCAGCGCAACGGGAAGCGGGTCTTCGTCGCGGCGCGGCGCTGAAGCAGCACCCGGCCGTCGGGCGCGACGAGTAGGACGGAGAACGCCCGGTGCAGTTGACCAGGCGGCTGGTGGGCGGCGGCCACCGTGGCCTCCCCGACCGGCCGGCCGCTGTCGTCGACCAACTCGACGAGGTGGCTCTCCCGGGACTGCGGCATCAACGCGCTCCTCCGTTCCTGACCGCAGGGCTCGGCACCGCTTCGCTGGTCGAGCTCACTGCTGCTTCCCGGTGATCCGGGCCGCGGCAAGCTTGCCAGAGATGAGCACCATCGGTACGCCGACGCCGGGTTGGGTGCCCGAGCCGACGAAGACCACGTTGGACAGCGAGCGGTGCAGATTGGACGGCCGGAACGGGCCGGTCTGGAACAGGGTGTGTGCGGAGGCGAACGGCGTACCGGCCGCCATGCCCTGCTCGGCCCAGTCCGCCGGGGTGATCGCCCGCAGCACCTCGGCGCCCGCGCCGAAGCCGACGTAGCCGCGCTCCTCCAGAGTGGTGATGAGCTGATCGGTGTACCGGGCGGTGAGGTCGCCGCGCCAGTCGAACGGCGCCCGTTCGAGGTTCGGCACCGGAGCCAGCACGTAGTAGGTGTGCCGATCGGTCGGCGCCACCGCCGGATCCGTCCGGCTCGGGTTGGTGACCAGCAGGGATGGGTCGGACATCAGGTTTCCCTGGCGGATGACCTCGTCGAAGGTGCCCTGCCAGGCCCGCCCGAAGTGGATGTTGTGATGGGCGATGCGTCGGTATCCCTGGGTCGAGCCGACGTGCAGCACGACACACGAGGGTGAGTAGGTGAGCCGGCGCTGCCGGGCTGGCGGCAGCAGGTCGCGGTAGGCCACCGGAAGGTCCGGATTGAGGACCACGGCGTCGGCGGGTACGAACTCCCCGTCGGCGGTCACCACTCCGGTCGCCCGGCCGTTCGCGGTTTCCACCCGGTCGACCGTGGTGCCGTACCGGATCTTCACGCCGTGCTTCTCGGCGGCACCGGCCAGTCCTCGGGAGACCGCGTGGATGCCGCCGCGCGGGAAGAAGACCCCGGCCACCGAGTCGAGGTACGCGATGACCGCGTAGATGGCCAGCGCGTCGTGCGGGGCGAGCCCGGCGTACATCGCCTGGAAGGAGAAGATCCGCCGGGTACGCGGGTCGCGGAAGAACTGGTCGATCTTGGTTTGCAGCCGCCGGAAGGCGCCCGTGGCGACCAGTTTGAGCAGGTTGCCGGTGAGTAGGTCGGTCGGGGCGTCGAGATTGCGCTCGATGAAATCGGCCCGTTCCAGGCGCCACAGGTTCCGGGCGAAGTCGACGAACCGCAGGTAGCCGTCGGCCTCCCGAGGCCCGCAGACCCGGGAGATCTCCGCCGCCATCGCAGCCGTGTCGGTGAGCACATCGAGCGTGGAGCCGTCCGGGTAGTAGGCACGGTAGGCCGGATCGAGCGGCATCAGATCGAGCCAGTCGGTCAGCTCCTCGCCGACCGCGGCCAGCGCCTCGGCGATCAGGTCGGGCATGGTGAGCACCGTGGGTCCGGTGTCGAACTCGTAGCCGTCGACGCTGAGCCGACCGGCCCGCCCGCCCGGCACCGGCTCGCGTTCCAGCACGGTCACCTGGCGTCCGCTGCCGGCCAGGTGCAGCGCGCAGGCCAGCCCGCCGAGACCGGCACCGACAACCACTACCTGATCAGTACGCCCGTCAACGGTCCGCACCGGCGACCACCTCTCTATGCAGGAAGCCCATCATGCCCGCCGGTGGGTGGCGGCGATCGCGAGGCCGACCAGTGCGGTGCGGGCGGTCTCGTCGACGGCGACCGTGTCGAGCGCGGCCAGCGCCTCCTCGACCCGTTCGTCGATCATCCGCTCGATCCGTCGCACCGCCCCGGTGTCCACCACGACCTCGGCGAGGCGGGCGATCTCCGGCTCGGCGGCGTGCCGGTCGGTGTCGTCGAGGGCCCGCAACTGGGCCGGCGTGGCCAACTCCCGGGCCAGTACGAGCAGCGCCGTCGGCTTGCCGGTGCGCAGGTCGTCCCCAGCCGGTTTGCCGGTGGTGGTCGGGTCACCGAAGACCCCGAGCAGGTCGTCGCAGAGCTGGAAAGCCTCGCCGACGGCGAGGCCGTAGCGGGTGTACGCGGTGGCCAGCGGGCCGTCCGGGTCGACGCCGGCCAGGCTGGCCCCGAAGAGCAGCGGTCGCTGCACGGTGTAGCTGGCGGTCTTGTACCGGGCCACCCGGAGCGCGCGGTCCACCGACCAGCTCTCCGGGTCGGTCTCGCCGAGCACGTCGAGGTACTGCCCGGCGACCGTCTCCACCCGCATCCGGTCGTAGCCACGCCGGACCTGGAGCAGCCGGTCCGCCGGCAGGTCGGCGAGGGCCATGAGTTGGTCGGCCCAGACCATGCAGAGATCGCCGATGAGGACCGCGACCGCCTCACCGAAGCGCCCCGAGTCGCCGCTGCGACCCGCCGCCGCGTGCTGGGCGGCCACCGCGACGTGCGCGGTCGGTCGGCCGCGTCGGGTAGCGGAGGCGTCCATCACGTCGTCGTGCACCAGCGCGAAGGTGTGCAGCAACTCCAGGGTGGCCAGTGCGGGCAGCACCGGGGTGACCGGCGTGTTGCCGCCGACCGCGCCGCGCCACCCCCAGTAGGCGAACGTGGGCCGGACCCGCTTGCCGCCCGAGAGGACGCAGTCGCGGGCGGTGGCGGCGAAACCGCCCATCGCCGGGTCGATAGCGGTGAGTGCGTCGACCTCGGCATCGAGGAACTCGGCCAGGGTGGTGTCGACGGCGGTGACGAGGTCCCGCGTGTAGGCGGCCAGGACGGCAGCGATCGGGTCGACTCCACCGATCGGCTGCTCATTCACCACCCGGAGGAGGTTACCCGTTGGTTCATCGCTGGCCATGCCGCCGAGCGTACCCTAGGGTACAGGTTGCGTCGATTGGTGCGTCGATTTAGAGGAGGGGCCGGTGGACTTGGATCTCGCCGATGCCTACGACAGATGCCGCGAACTGCACAGACGTCATGGCCGTACTTACTATCTCGCCACCCGGCTGCTGCCCGCTTGGAAACGGCGGCATGTGCACGCTTTATATGGATTCACGCGCTACGCCGACGAGATCGTCGATCAGACCGACGCCCTGCCACCGGCCGCGCGTGCGGCCCGACTGGACGACTGGGCGGGTCGGTTCGTCGCCGGGCTGCACGGTGCGCCGGTGACCGATCCGTTGCTCCCGGCGGTGCTGCACACCATCGCCGTCTTCAACCTCGACCGGGAGGACTTCGCCTCGTTCCTCAAGAGCATGGCGATGGACCTGACCGTCACCTCCTACCGCACCTACGAGCACCTGCTGGACTACATGGAGGGGTCGGCGGCGGTCATCGGCACGATGATGCTGCCGATCCTGGGCAGCTCCGATCCGGCGGCGGCCCGCGAGCCCGCCCGGCAGCTCGGCTTCGCGTTCCAGCTGACCAACTTCATCCGGGACGTCGGTGAGGACCTGGTTCGCGGCCGGACGTACCTGCCCGACGAGGACCTGGCCGCCTTCGGCGTGACGCGGGACGACCTGTTGGCCTGCCACGCCGCCGGGCGGGCCACCGAACCGGTGCGGGAGTTGATCCGGTACGAGGTGGCTCGTGCCCAGGCGCACTACGTCGCCGCCGCGCCGGGTGTGGTCCTGCTCGACGGTGCCTCACAGGCCTGCATCCGCACGGCCTACCTGCTCTACGGCGGCATCCTCGACGAGGTGGCCGCCCAGGGCTACGACGTCTTCGCCCGCCGGGCCACGGTGCCGCAGCGGCGTCGGCTCGCGGTGGCCACCCGCGCCCTGCTGACCCCGGCCGGCACCCCGGTCGAGGTGCCCGGACCGCCGTTGCGGTGAGCCGGCATCCGCGCGACCCGCTGGCCGACGACAGGCCGGTGCGCGATGCTGGGCGACATGGCGGAGCCGGAACTGGTGGACGTGGTGGTGCTCGGGCTCGGTGTCGGTGGGGAGGAGGTGGCCGGTCGGCTCGCGGAGGCCGGACTCACCGTGGTCGGCATCGAACGGGACCTGGTCGGTGGGGAGTGCCCGTACTGGGGCTGTGTCCCGAGCAAGATGATGATCCGGGCGGCGAACGCGCTCGCCGAGGCCCGTCGGGTCGACGGTCTCGCGGGCACCGTGCAGCTCACTGCGGACTGGACGCCGGTGGCGCAGCGGATCCGCGCGGAGGCCACCGACAACTGGGACGATCGGGTGGCGGTGCAGCGGTTCACCGACAAGGGCGGGCGCTTCGTCCGGGGCAGCGGCCGGATCGACGGCCCCGGCCGGGTCCGGGTCGGTGACCAGGTCTTCCAGGCACGCCACGGCATCGTGCTGGGCACCGGCACGCGTCCCTCGGTGCCGCCGGTGGAGGGATTGGCGCAGACCCCGTACTGGACCAACCGGGCGGCCATCGAGGTCGAGCGGTTGCCTGCCTCGTTGCTGGTGCTGGGCGGTGGGGCGATCGGGCTGGAGTTGGCCCAGGTGTTCGCCCGCTTCGGCGTACGCGTCACCGTGGTCGAGGCGCTCGATCGGGTGCTGGCCGTCGAGGAGCCGGAGTCGTCCGAGGCGGCGGCGACCGCACTGCGGGCGGACGGGGTGGAGATCCACACCGGGGTCAAGGCCGCTCGGGTGGAGTACGACGACGCGGTTTTCACCCTGCACGGCTCCGAGGGTGAGGAGTTCACCGCCGAACGACTGCTGGTGGTGACCGGTCGCCGCGCCCACCTCGAGGAGTTGGGGCTGGACTCAATCGGCGTCGACACCAGCGGGCGGTACCTGCGGGTGGACGACCGGCTGCACGTCACCGACGGGATCTGGGCGGTCGGTGACGTCACCGGCGAGGGTGCCTTCACCCACGTCGCCATGTACCAGGCGTCCATCGTGGTCGCCGACCTGCTCGACCACTTCCGGCGCGCGGACAGCGGCGCGGACCCGAGCGGGATGGCCAGCGTGGTCGGCGGTGCGGCCGGCGCGGCCAGTTCGCTGGCCGGCACCGGCGCGGGCGGCTCGGCCGGGTCGGTGCCCCGCGCCGACTACCGGGCGCTGCCCCGGGTCACCTTCACCGATCCGGAGATCGGCGCGGTCGGCCTCACCGAGCAGCAGGCCCGTGAGCGCGGCGTCAACGTGCAGGTCGGCTTCACCCGGCTGCCGTCGTCGGCCCGGGGCTGGATCCACCGCACCGACGAGGTCGGTTTCGTCAAGCTCGTCGCCGACGCCGACCAGGGGGTGTTGATCGGTGCCACCTCGGTCGGTCCAGCCGGCGGTGAGGTGTTGTCCGGCCTGGCGGTGGCCGTGCACGCGGCCGTCCCGCTGACCCAGCTCCGACACATGATCTACGCGTACCCGACCTTCCACCGGGCGATCTCCGACGCGCTGAGCAACCTGGGACGATGAGCTGAATCCCCGGTCCGATGGCGGTTCGTCCCCGACGACCGGTTTGCGTCGGCGTACGGCGGGAAGTCGTTACCCGTGCGAGCGTTGTTGACGAAAATCGAGCAAGCCTCCGGCCTCGACCGGTTCGGTGACCGGTTGCAGCAGAGAGTGCAGGGGGTGCTGCGCCCGCAACGGGTGCGTGACCTGCTGCACGGCGTCTGGCTGGGCCATCCACTGCATCCGGCGCTGGTGCAGGTGCCGGTCGGCGCGTGGATCAGCGCGGCCGTGCTGGACCTGATGCCCGGCCAGCGGAGGGCGGCCACCACCCTGACCGCGGTCGGCACGCTGAGCGCGCTGCCGGCGGCGGTCGCCGGGCTCAACGACTGGGCGGGGCTCTCCCGCGACCAGCGCCGGGTCGGCCTGGTGCACGCCGCGTCGAACTCCGTCGGGTTGGCGCTGTACGGCGCCTCGCTGGCCGCGCGCCTGTCCGGTCGGCACGGGCTCGGGCGTACCCTCGGGTGGCTCGGGCTCAGCGCCGCCGGTGCCGGGGCGTACCTCGGCGGGCACCTGGCGTACAAGCAGGGTGCCCAGGTGAACGTCAGCGTCTCCGACCTGCATCTGATCAGCGATGGCTGGCACCCGGTCGCGGAGATGACCAGCCTGCCGCAGCGGCAACTCGTCACCCGCAAGGTCGACGATGTATCGGTGATCCTCTACCGGCACGGCGACGACGTGACCGTCATGCTGGAGCGCTGCCCGCACCAGAGCGGCCCGCTCGGCGAGGGCGAGGTACGCGAGGTCGACGGGCACGCGTGCGTGGTGTGCCCGTGGCACGGCAGCACCTTCCGGCTCAACGGGGGCGAGGTGGTGCACGGCCCGTCCCCGAACGACCAGCAGGTCCTACCGACCCGGATCGTAGACGGTCGCCTGGAGGCCCGGCTGCCCTGACGGGCGGTCGCCCGCCCGCTCGACCCGCCTCGTCGCGGGCCCCGGCCGCCCCGTTGCGGGCACGCGCGGACGCCGAGCCCGTGCCGGGGTCAGTCCCGGCGGTGTCGACCCACGGGCAACTCCCGGGGAACGTGGCCGCTCGGGTGGTGCCGGGAAGTGGCGGGCCGACGGCGCAGGCCCAGCACCGCCCCGATCTGCGCGCCGACGATGCTGGCCACGGCCAGTACCGCGGAGACGGCGAGCGGACGGTTCACCCCGTCGGGTTCACCGGCCCGAGCCGCGCCCACCGTCACCACCGGGGAGTGGTCCTCCGACGTCTCATCTCGTGACGGTTCCGGCTGCCGCTGCTCGGTCGGCACCGGAGCGGGCGTGGCCTTACCGGCTCGGTCCGTCGCGCCGTCAGGTTGTTGCGTCGAGCCGCCGGGCAGCTCCACCGCCTCGCCGGGCTGTTGGGTCGAGCTGTCCGGCCGCTCCGGCGCCGGACGGGTCTGCTCGGTGCGCTCCGGGCCGGGTGCGGGCCGGGGCTTCGGCGCGACCAACCGCCCGGTGGCGTGTGGCCGGGAACCCTGGTCGCGTGCGTCACCGGGCAGTTTGATCAGCTGACCGGGACGGATCCGGTCCGGGTCGCGCAGCTTGTTGAGCGCGGCGAGACGGTGGTAGTCGTCGAAGTCGTCGAGATACCGGTCGGCGACCCCGCCCAGGTAGTCGCCCTTGGCGACCCGGTACACCGGTGCGTGGCTGGAGGTGTCGTCCGTCGCCCGTACGGCCGTCGTCGTCGGCCCGGTCGTCGAGGGTGCGGCCATGGCGACCACCGCCGGCCCGCTCGCCGACGGCGCGTACGCGGGGGCGGCGTATCCGGTGGTGGCGGCCGTGGCGGCCGGGCTGGCGGCGAGGATCAGCGCGACCGATCCCACCAACGCTGCGGCGGCCCGCTGCTGCCGACCCATGCCGGGCAACCGGGGAGCGGGCCGATCCAGCGCCTGCGCGCCCAACTCCACGAGCACGGAGAGGGCGAAGGTGGCCCAGCCGAACCAACCGACGATCGCCAGTGCCCGCAGGAAGAGTTGCCCGTCGTCGCGGCTGGTCAGCGTGCTGCCGATCTCCGCGAGTGTGGGTACGTGGTCGGGGAGGGGGTTGCCGGCGAAGGCCAGCAGGGCGATCGGCCCGCCGACCAGCAGGCCGACCAGTACGACCAGCGCACCGAACCCGGTCAGCGCCCGACCGACCCGCCGTGCGGCGGTGCCACCCGATGCGGCCATGGCTACCTTCCTTCCTAGGGAGCCCCGGTCAGCGCCCGTGCGGTCGCCTCACCGGAGACGGTGACGGTGTTGGAGAAGCCGAACAGGCCGAGCATCGCCCGGTCGTAGGTGACCTGGACGCGTACCCGGATCAGGGTTTCGCCGTCGACCACGGGAAAGACCACCGTGTAGTTGTCGGCCCCGGCGGCGGTCAGGTAGTCCCGGACGGCGATGCGGGCCTGGGCCTGGTCTATCCGCTTCGGGCCGCCCTCGATGGCGGTCGCCCGGTCGATCGCCTGGCCTCCGGCGCGGGCCGCCTCGGCGGCCAGGTTCTCGGCGCGTTGGAGCGTCCGGAGCTGGCCGGCGCCGTCGAACGCCATGCCGATGATGCCGAGTACCCCGAGCAGGGCCACGGCGAGGAAGATGCTCACCCGGCCGGCGTCACCGCGTGCGGCCGTCATCGCCGGCTCCGGTAACGGTCCAGCGGCGAGGTGAACGAGGCGGTGATCCGCTGCCCGTTCGGCATCCGCAGTGCCGGAAGTCGGATGTCGGCGTAGGAGACGGTGCAGGCGACCTCGACGGTGACCGACGCCTCCTGCCCGATGGCGCTGCCGAACGCCTGATTGAAGGTGGTCGAGCGACCGTCGACCGAGCCGCGGAAGGTCACCTGTGGGGCGCTGGTGCAGGCCACGCCCCGCCAGTCGAGTTGCTGCCGGGCCGCTTCCCGGGCCGCCGCACGCGCGGTGGAGGCGTCGCGGGAGATCGACGCGGCCCGCGCCGCATCGTGCGCGGCGGCTTCCAACGCCGCGCTGGCCACCGCGGTACGCCCGGCGACCCCGCCCAGCACCATCATCGCCACGAATGCCGGTGCCAGCACCGCCACCTCGATCGACACGGAGCCCCGGCTCATCACGGCTCGGTCCATCGTTCGGCTGTCCCGTGTGCCGTCTGCCTGACGGAGAAGCGCACCCCCGGCACCACTGAGAGGGCCCGGCCGGTCACCGTGCAGGTCACGTCGGTGTCCGTGACGGCGCAACTCGGCCCCGGCTCGTCCCAGTCGACCAGCCAGTCCCCGGCGGTCCGGAGGAACCGGGCGGCGCGTTCCTCACCGGCCCCCGCCGGGGCGTCGAGGAGCCGCGCCGCGTTGACCCCGCTCTGCGCCGCGTTGAGCGCGGTCGACCGGGCGACGAAGACGGCGGCGACCTGGATCGAGGCGAACAGCATCAGCAGGACCGCCGGTAGCGCCACCGCCAACTCCACCGGGTTGCCGCCCCGCTCGCCGTCGCCGGGCAACCGACGGTGCCGGGTGGCGGCGACCACCCGGCACCAGCCGGTGGAGAGGGTACGGCGCATTGATCAGGGGGCCGTCGGGTTCTGGTGGCTCGGGATGTTGCTCATCCAGTCGTTGGCCGCGCCGAGGGCGGCGGCGGTCACCGCCATCGCCACGGCCACCAGGCCGAAGATGATCACAGCTGTCGGCACCGGGCTGTCGCCACGGTCACCGCGCAGCTCGGCCAGCCGCGCCCGTAGCGCGACGTGTACGTAGGTGAGGACGGTCATTCGGGGCTCCTTTACTCGGGTCGGCCTAGAGGCGGGCCAGGAACGGATAGATGGCGAAGCCGAGCAGGACGAAGACCAGCAGCGCGCCAGGGATGTCGAGCCGGCTCGTCACCCCCTCGGCCCGAGCCAGGTTGTCGGTGCGGATCTGGTCCCGCAGCGAGTCGGCCCGACTGCGGAGGGTCTCGTGCACCTGCGCGCCCTCGCTGCCGGAGGAGCGCATGATCGCGCCGACATCGCCCAGCTCGGGGATGCCGATCTGGTCGGCGAGATCGCGTAGCTCGTCCCAGGGCGAGTGCATCTGCATCTGGGCCATCCGCAGCGCCTCGGAGATGCGGTCGAAGACCCAGCCCTGGCAGATCGCGGCGGCCCGCTCCAGCGACTGCACCGGGCCGTGCGCCGCGGACAGCTGCAACGCCACCAGGTCGAGGTAGGTGCAGACCGCCTGGCGGAACTCGTCCCGCGCGGCGTCGGCCTTGGTCAGCACCGAACGGTGCGCCACCAGCGCGCAGAGCAGCGCCAGACCGAGGCTGCCCACCACCGGTACGGCCAGCGGCAGCGAGACGCCGACGCTGAGCAGGGTGACGCTGAGCAGCGCCGGAGCGGAGAGCCCGATCAGGGCGGACAACAGCAGGGAGAGGGCGTACTGCTCGGGGGTGCGGTCGAGCAGGGCCAGTTGCCGGTGTGGCGGGCGCAGCCAGCGCGCCAACCCGGTGAGCCAGTCCAGCCGCCGGTCGGCGGGACCGGTGTGGGCGGCCCCCGTCGGCTGGTGCAGCCGGCGCAGCGCCGGGCCGAGCGCGGGGGTCGCCGGCACCAGCTCGCGGACCACCAGGAACACGCCCAACCCGAAGCTGGCACCGGCCACCACCGCCAAGGTGAGGATCAGGTTCACGCCACCACCTCGCTCGGGTCCGGCGCGGGCAGGAAACGGGCCGGTCGGGGCGGTTGGCTCATCGAGCGCACCCAGGCCAGCAGCCCCACGAAGGCGGCACCGAGCACCGCCATCACCAACTGCCCGAACGGGGTGTCGTAGGGCTGGACGTATTCGCGGTTGAGCAGTCCGTACGCGAGGGTGGCCAGCGTCATCCCGGTGAGGAAGCGGACCGCGAACCGGGGCTGGGTGCGCTTGGCCTCGATTTCCCGGCGGGTCGCCACCTCGGCCGCGGCGGCCGAGGCGATCGAGCCGAGCACATCGCCGAGACGCTCACCCCGGTCAGTGAGGTGCAGGATGAGCGCCGCCACCACCTGGTCGCAGACCGGGTCGCCGATCTCGTCGGCGAAGGCCAGCAGCGCGGAGCGGGCCAGCCAGCCGGCCTGGAGCCGGGCGGCGAGCAGGCGTACCTCCTCCTGGATCTCCTCGGGCGCGGTGGTGACCGTGCCGATGATCGCCTGCTGGAGTCCCTGCCCGGTGGCGGAGACGTCCTTGAGTCGGCGGGTCCACTCGCCGACCGCCTCGATCCGGGCGATGGCCCGCTGCTCGGCCCGGCCGACCGAGAACAGCCACGGGGTGCCCGGTACCGCCACCGCGACCAGCAGGCCGACCACCGGCAAGCCGGTCAGCAGGAAGGCCAGCGCGCCCGCGATCACCGCACTCACCAGCAGTGTCTGGTGTGCCCGCTGCTCGCGGGCGGTGGTGCCGGAGCCGCGCCAGAGCCGCTCGATCCCCGGGCCCGCCCCAGGTGCCCGGCCGGGTGGCCGACGGGTGCCGACCAGCGCGACGACCGCCAGCACCAGACCGGCCACACAGGCCGCACCCGAGACCAGGGCGATCAGCTCGACGTTGGTACCCACGGCTCACCGCCGCCCGAGTCGGGTCTGCCGGGGGCGACGCCAGGCGCCCTGACCGGCCTCGATCCAACGGCTCAGCAGCCGGGCGTCGTAGCCGACCCGCAACAGCTGGTCCCGGACCCGTTCCGGCAGGTGCTTCGGGACCGCCCGACCGTCCGGGCCGGGACCGAAGACCTGCGTGGTGGTGATCCGGCTGCCCTCACCGACCCCCACGACCTCCTCGACGTGTGAGACGAAGCGGTGTTTGCGCCCGCCGATGCCGGTCTCGTCGTCGACGTTGACGTAGACGATCAGGTCGAGCGCGTTGCCGGCCATCCGGCGGGCCTGGTCGACGGTCATCTCCCGGCCGTGCGACAGCGCCAGCTCGATGATCCGCTCGCTCACCCCGGCGGGCGTACGCGCGTGGATGGTGCACATGGATCCCCGGCTGGTGGTCATCGCCTGGAGCATCGGCACGATCTCCCGGGACCGCACCTCGCCGACGATGATCCGCAGCACACCCATCCGCAGCGAGACCGGGATCAGGTCGGCGATGCTCACCTCACCGGCGGGCCGACCGTCCGGCCCGCGTTCCCCGTGCCCCTCCCGGGCCTCGAAGCTCATCACCGCGCGATGCCGCTCGCCGCGACGAGCCGGGAGCAGTTCCCGGCTCTCCTCCAGCAGGACGTACGGCTCGTCCGGTGGGATCTCGTTCATCATGGCCCGGATCACCGTGGTCTTACCGGCACCGGCCAGCCCGGCGACCATGATGTTCAACCCGGCCCGCATCGACGCCCGGAGGAAGTCCCGCAGCAGTGGGTCGATCATCTCGTCGAGATCGCCCCGCCCGCCGGCCAGGTCGTCCAGGCTGACGTCGAGGGTGTTGTGCTTGCGGATCACCGCGTACGGACGGTGGCTGACCAGGAACACCGCGGCCAGTCGACTGCCGTCGGGCAGTTGCAGGTCCAGGGTGGGTTTCGAGGTCGACAGGGAGCGTTCCGTGGCACCGGCCCGGCGGGCCGCCGCCTGAAGGATCTCCACCAACTCGTCGTCGCTGTCGGCGATGGGGTCGGCCCAGTCGACGCCGCCGCCGTGCCGGGTGATGCGCACCTGGTCGCAGCCGAGGATGTGCACCTCCTCGATGGTGTCGTCGACCAGCAGCGTCTGGAGCCGACCGAGACCGGCCAGTTCGGCGGTCACCTGGTCGAGCAGCAGGCGTTCCTCACCGGCGGCCATCGGCGTGCCGGCGCGACGCACCGAGTCGGCGTACTCGGCGACCAGTTCGACGGCGAGCCGGGCCCGCTCGGTGTCCTCCTCGGCGACGGTGAACTCCCGGCCGCGTTGCCACCGGGTGAGCCGCTCACTGAGCTGACGGCGCAGCTCGCGTACCACCTGGAAGTCCAGCCGTGGCCGGGGCGGCGGGGCCGCTGGTGGCGCGGTGACCGGGACCGGCGGCTGCGCGGGCGGGGGGTGCCAGCCGTTGACGGGCGGCAGCGGCGGGGCGATGGAGGTGGCGCCGGGTGGTTGCCGACGCGGGTCCGACGAGACCGGCTCAAATCGCATCCGGCACCCCCTGGGAGACGGGCCACGCCAGCCGGGCCCGCCGACGTTCCAGCAGCGCGCCGATCGGCACCTCCAACTCGCGGGCCGCGCGCAGCAGCGGCCGGTTGGCGCGCACCGTCCCGCCGAGGCTCAACACCGCCGCGGTACGCGGGTCGTGCGGCAGCCGGGCGATCACCGGAAGCCGGAGGGCCTTGCTGACCTCACTCTTGCCGTGCCCGCCGCCGACCAGCAGCAGCCGCAGCGTGCCCGGCGTGACCCGGTGTTCGGTGAAGTCCCGCTCGATGGCCTGGACCATGGCCCGGGTGCCGGACAGGTCGGGCAGTTGCGCCCGGGTCACCACCAGCACCACCGAGGCGGCGCGCAGCAGCGGCCAGGGCGGGCCCAGGACGTGCAGCCGGCCACAGTCGACGATCACGTCGTACGGCGGATCGCCGCGTTCGAGGCTGGTGAAGAAGTCGGCGAAGCGCTGCCAGAGCGGGGTGACGCTGCCCGCCTGGGCCGGGTCGACCACTCCCGGCAGCAGGAGCCGCTCTCGACGGGGTGCGTCGAGGTCGACCAACTGTGACCAGAACGAGGTCTCCATGGTGCCGTCGCGCAGTTCGCCGACGGCCAACTCGCCGATGCCGCGTGGCCCGTCGAGCGCTCCACCGAGGTATCCGGCGAGGATGGAGCCGCCGGCCGGGTCGCACTCGGCGAGGATCAGCCGCCGGTGCCAGCTCAACGCGCAGGCCAGCGCGGTGGTGGTCACCCCTGGCGAACCCTTGGCCGAGACCAGCGCGATGATCGCCATACTCAGGCCGCCTTGGTCAGCACGACCGCGATCCGATCCTGGGCGGCCAGCGCCACCACTGCCGGCACGTCCCGGACGGCGAGCGCCAGGTAGACCACGACCTCGTCCCGCCCGTCGGTGGAGACGGCATCGGTGACGGTGGCGGTGAATCGGGTGGCGGCCGACGAACCCTTGCCGCTGTCGTTGTCCGGGGTGCTGACCAGCAGCACCTGGTCACCGGGGCGCAGCTTCGGCGCGGGCACCTGGGCGGCCCGTAGCCCGAGGGCGAACTGCTGCTGCCCGGGGCCGAGCAGCGGTTCGTCGGTGAGTTGGCTCATCGTCAGCAGGGAGCCCGGGGCAAGTGAGACGGCGGCGCGCATCCCGATCACGTCGGCGAGCCGGGAGGCGGGCACCGGTTCGAGTCCCTGACCGCCGGCCACCTGCACCGACATCAGGTCGTCGGCGCGTACCACGCTGCCCACCTCGACCGCGCGGGCCACCGCCAGGTAGCTGCCGGTCGCCCGGACCGAGGTCACCGCGAACGCGGAGCCCAGCCCGCCGAGGGCGATCAGCAGGACGGCGAGGCCGAGCAGCCCCGGTCGAACCCGACGTTGGCGGACCACCCGGGGTGGGGCGACCGGCGCATCCACCGGAGGGATCTCGTTCCGGGTCGCCACGCTCATCGGTGCCCACCTTTCGCTCGCGACTGCGGAACGCGCAGGACGTGCTCGCTCACCGCGTCACCACCTGAAGCTCGTTGATCTCGATCTCGACGGGGTCCGTGGTGCGGGTGACACCGTCGATGCTTCCGCTGTCATTTCTGTTGCTGGTCCACGTCACCGACCAGTGCGTGGTCGCTCGGACCGTGTACGTGTCGGCCCGGTCGTAGCCGCTGTGGTAGCCGCAGTCGGGGGAGCGTCGCCCGGCGTACCGGCCCTGAGGGTCGTACCCGGTGCCGGGGCCGGTGCAGGTGACCTTGTCACCGTTGCCCATGTCCCAGACCACCCGCTCCACCTCGGCCCGGATCGTCACGGTCAGGCCGCGATCCGAGGCGGAGGCGCGCAACGGGCCGAACTGGTTGGCGCCCCGTTCGGCCCACATCCAGACCGGGAGGCCGACCAGACCCGGGCCGACGCGCTTGCGTGGTGCGACCGCCGCGCGGGGCGCGAGCAGGGTGATCGAGGCGAACGCCCGGCGGGCCAGCTCATCCGGGTCCGGCGGGGCGCCGAAGCCCGGCGGCGGCTCGTCCAGCGACACGAGCGTGCCCTGGCCCAGCGTGCCGATGCAGTTCCGCAGGTACCACTGCTGGCCCGGCGGAGGTTCCGTGGCCGGGGACTCGACGAGCTTGTAGTAGCAGCCGTCACCGCTGTTGAACCAGCCGAACAACTCGTCGTAGCAGGGGACGGTGCGACCCTGCCACTGGCAGACGCCCCCGCCTCCGCCGCCGTTGTCGCCACCGCCGTTGTCGCCTCCGTTACCGCCGCCGCCGGGCGTACCCGGGTCGTCGTCCCAGACGTTGCAGTTGGGTTGGGCCGGTGGGCAATCGGCACCGGGGTCGGCGGTCGCCGGTACCGCGCCGACGGCCGCCAGCAGCACCGCCAGCGCCCCGCCGAGCAGCGCCCGGCGGAGATCGACGATCCGGGTGGTGGCCGGTCGGCATCGACGGCCGACCGATACCGGCTCGGGTCGGCCGGGAAACGCGTCGACGGGTCGCCGTGGGCCGCGACCGTTGGTCCGCCGGGTCAGCACGGCTGGTCCTGGTGAGCCGCGCCGGCGCTGATCCGCCAGCGGCCGTCGGGATAGCGGGTGGCGGTGGCGGTGGCCAGGTGACGGGAGCCACGGGTGCCCGGTACGACCTTGTCGTCGGCGACGTAGACCAGCCGGTAGTTGCTGGCGTCGACGCAGTCCTGGATCTCCACAGTGGGGGGATCGGCGTCCAGGTCCATCGAGACGACTGTGGGACCTTCCGAGCGCAACGTGCCGGCAGCGACCGCGCCGTGCTGGCGGGCCTGCCGCAGGTTGAACCGGACGTTGGTCAGCAGCGGGTCGGCGAGGAACCGGGCCAGTTGCGGCTCCTGCGGGTCACTGCGGCGGCTTGCCGCGCGGGAGGCGGCGAGATAGCCGGAGTAGGCCGCCAGCGCCGCCTTCTCCGCAGCCGCCTGCTCGGCGGCGCGCTCGGCACCGGCAGGCGTGTTCCGTTCGGGTGTCGCGGCGGTGGACGTCGTCTGGGTGCCGCCGCAGGCGGTGCTGGTGCCGACCGTGGCCACCGCGATCAGGCTGGCCGTCCAGCGGCTCACTTGCCGTGCTCGCACCTCGTGCCCTCCTCGGTGCCGACCGGCGGACGCTTTCGCCGGGCGTGCGGCAGCGCGACCGGAAGGATCACTCCGGTCTGTCCCCCGTACGCAGCCGCATTGACTTTTGTGGATCTCCTATGAATGCACTGGCCTGGCTGCTTGTCGGTAGTGGACGTGGGTTGTGTCACATCCAAGGGGCGAGCATAGGCTGACGTCAGCCGATGCAACAGAGGCAATTCATGTGAACACTCTTAGTGATGATCGGTGGTGGCGCGGCGTGGTTTCCGGAAGGTTGCCGGCGTTTGTCGGCTCGATGTGTGGGGCGGGCCGGTGGGGTCGGCGGGGTGGTCGATCCCGCCCTCGATCGGGCTCACAGCCGACCGGTCGCAATGGGGTGGGAAATGGCAATCGGTCCGATCCGTCCCCGGCAATAACGGTGCCAATTGGGCGTCAATTGCATCCCGTGGGAATTGCATCTTCCGGTGTCGATCATGCTCGTCGACCCTCGAACGGCGCCCCGACAAGGCCCGCTGACCGGTCGGTTCGCCACCCGAACCGACCGGTCACACTACCCTCCGTGAGGGGGTGGATGGCGTGACCCGGCGACCCGCCGCACCGGCACCGCCGGACCGGACCGTCGCGTCGACCGTTTCTCCGCCGAGGCGCGCCCCCCGACCGTGGCCGCACGCCGCAGCCGTGCTCGCGATCACCCCACTGCTGCGGTACGCCGTCGCCCGACACGCCGTACCCCCGGGAACCGATCGCCGGGTCGGCTGCGACGCCTGCGGCGCGCCGATCAGCCCCAGCCGTCCCTGGCCGGCGCTCGGCCCCACCGCCCGCTGCGGGGGCTGCGGTGCACGGGTCGGTGCCGCGCCGGTCGTCGTCGAACTGACCGCCCTGGCCACGGTGACCGCGCTGCTGCTGGCCCGCCCACCCGTCGTCGAACTGGCCGCCGCCACATGGTGGCTGGCCTTCGCGGTGCCGTTGGTCTTCATCGACCTCGCGGTCCACCGGCTGCCGGACCGGCTCACCCTGCCGGCCGCCGCCGGTACCTGGCTGCTGCTCGGGCTGGCCGCGCTGACCGGTGCCGGGGCCGCCCCGTGGCTGCGCGCCATCGCCGCCGGGCTCGGGTTGGCGCTCTTCTTCGGAACCACCACCCTGTTGCTCGGCAACCGGGGCTTCGGCATCGGCGACGCCAAGCTGGCACTGAGCGCGGGCGCGCTCCTGGGCTGGTACGGCTGGAGCGTGCCGGTGCTCGGGCTGCTCCTCGCGCTGACCCTGTCCGGGCTGGTCGCCCTGGCCCTGCTGGTCAGCCGACGGGCCCACTGGTCGAGCCACCTGCCGTTCGGGCCCTACCTGGTCCTCGGCGGGCTCGGCGCGTTACTGCTGGTGTGGTGGTGAGCCGCTGCTGGTGTGGCGAGCCAGCCGCTGGGGAACTGTCAGCCCTGCAGGACCAACGGAAACGCCTGGAGGCGCTGTGCAGCCCAACACCGACCCGTCGCCCCCGGAGGCCGACGAGCCGCAGCCCGACGAGCGGTGGCGGATCCGACGTACCCGGGACGACCTGGACCGGCTCGGTGAGACCGAGTCGGTCTTCGCATTGAGCAACGGCTGGCTGGGTTGGCGCGGCACCCTCGACGAAGGCGATCCGGTCGACATGCCGGGCAGCTACCTCAGTGGGCTGCACGAATGCCGACAGCTGAACTACCCCGAGGACGGGTACGCCTTCCCGCAGCTCAGTGACACCGCGATCAGCGCGCCGAACGCCACACTGATCCGGCTCTGGGTCGGTGACGAGCCGCTGGACCTGCGCACCGGCACGGTGCTCGCCCACGAGCAGGTGCTGGACCTGCGCGCCGGAGTGATCGAACGGCACACCGAATGGATCTCGCCGGCCGGTGACGGGGTGCGGGTACGCAGCCGGCGGCTGGTGTCGCTGCGCCGCCGCCGGGTCGCCGCCGTCGACTGGACGGTGGAGCCCCTGGACGGGCCGGTCGACGTCCGGATCTGCGCGGACCTGCTGGCCAACGAACGGATCCCGGAACGCGGCGACGACCCTCGGGCCGCCTCGCTGATCCAGGAGCCGCTGACCGCCGAACTGCACCGTGCCGACGACTCCGACGCGCTGCTGGTGCACCGTACCCAACGCAGCGGGCAGCGGGTCGCCGTCGCGGTCGCGCACCGGACGGCCCTGCCGGAGCACGTCGCCACCGGGGTGGACGCCACCGCAGACCGGATCCGGCTCACCCTCACCGGGGCGCTGCGCCCCGGTGAGCGGGCCCGACTGACCAAGTTCGCGGCGTACGAGTGGAGGCCGGTCGCGGACTCCTCGGTCGAGGAACTGGCCGACCAGGTGTCCGGCGACGCGGACGCCGCGCGTACCGACGGCTTGGACGCCCTGCTCGCCGAACAGCGGGCCGCGTTCGACGGCGCCTGGCGCACCGCCGACGTGGTGCTCGACGGCGCTGAGGAGTTGCAGCTGGCCACCCGGTTCGCGATGTTCCACCTGATCCAGGCCGGGCGTTCGGACAGCGACCGGGCCATCCCCGCCAAAGGGCTGACCGGCAACGGCTACGACGGGCACGTCCTCTGGGACACCGAGGGGTATGTGCTGCCGGTGCTGACCTACGTGGCGCCGGACGTGGCCCGGTCGGCGCTGCGGTGGCGGCACGCGCACCTGCCGCAGGCGTTCGACCGTGCGGCGGAGCTGCGGCTCACCGGTGCCACCTTCCCCTGGCGGACCATCGGCGGCAGGGAGTGCTCCGGCTACTGGCCGGCCGGCACCGCCGGGCTGCACGTCAACGCCGACATCGCCGACGCGGTCCTGCGCTACGTCGCGGCCACCGGCGACGAGGACTTCCTGGTCGGTGCCGGGCTGGACCTGCTGGTGGCCACCGCCCGGCTGTGGCACGGCTTCGGGCACTTCACCGACGACGGCAGCTTCCACATCGTCGGGGTGACCGGTCCGGACGAGTACACGGCGCTGGTCGACGACAACCTGTTCACCAACCTGATGGCACGACGGAACCTGCGCGGCGCGGCCGACGCCGTGCAGCGGCACCCGGAGGCAGCCGGTCGGCTGGGCGTGGATCCGGCCGAGGTGGCCGGTTGGCGGGCCGCCGCCGAGGCGATGACCATCCCGTACGACTCGAAGCGCGGGGTGCACCAGCAGGCCGCCGGATTCACCGACCTGCCGGAATGGGACTTCGCCAACACCAGCGACGACGACTACCCGCTGCTGCTGCACTTCCCCTATCTGGAGCTGTACCGGCACCAGGTGGTCAAGCAGGCCGATCTGGTGCTGGCGATGCTGCGCTGCCCAGGCGAGTTCACCGCCGAGGAGAAGGCCGCCAACTTCGCCTACTACGAGGCGCGGACGGTCCGGGACTCGTCGCTGTCCGCCGCCCCGCAGGGGGTGCTCGCCGCCGAACTGGGCCACCTCGACCTGGCGTACGACCTGTTCGCCGAGTCGGTGCTCCAGGACCTGAAGGATCTCGGCGACAAGACGGGCGACGGGCTGCACCTGGCCTCCCTGGGCGGGGCCTGGCTGACGCTGGTGCAGGGCTTCGGCGGGTTGCGTGACGACCGGGAACTGCTGTCGTTCGACCCACGGCTGCCCGACCGGATCGACCGCCTCGCGTTCAGCCTGCTTTGGCACGGTCACCGGCTGCACGTCACGTTGACCGCCGAGGAGGCCCGGTACGCGCTGCCGGACGCCGACGCGGACACCGCGATCGAGCTGTGGCACCACGGTGAGCGCCTGCGGGTGACCGCCGGGCAACCGACGGTCCGTCCCATGCCCGCGCTACCCGACTTCGGTCCCGAACCGCCGTCGCCGCCCGGTCGCCGCCCGGCCCGCCGCTGACCCCGGCTCGGGCGTACCGCACGGGGACACGGCCCGAGCCGGGGCGGGCGGACGGTCAGGCGGGCGAGGTGGCGGTGAGCGGTGCGTTCACCTGCGGAGTCTCGGTGAGCGCCCGCTTCCGGAGGCCGAAGATGATCAGGTAGCCGAGGATCCAGAACTCGCCCACGGTCGCGGGGATCACCAGCAGGTCGGCGGCGGCTCCAGCACCGGGGGCGAGGTAGTTGACGAACGTCATGAGCACGTAGCCCACCCCACCGGCGACGAGGATCCAGCCGAGCGGGCGGGGTAGCCAGCCCGAACGCAGCACGCACCAGCCCATCGGCACCAGCCAGAGGCCGAAGAAGATCCCGCCGACTCCCCACAGGTTCTCGCTGACGAGATACAGCAATTGGACGGTGCCGGCGGCGTCGCCGGTCCCGTCGGTGGCCACCCCGACGGCGGTCGCGAGCAGGGCGGCGCTGCCGAGGATCGCGACGGCGTTGACGATGCCGAAGGCGGCGATACTTCCGGCGGCGGTGCTGTCGACGGTACGGAACAGCCGGTAGAACCAGACGGCGGCGAGTGACTGGGTGAGCACGACGAGCAGTTCGAGGGCCACCCCCGCCCGCGCCAACGACTCGTTGGCGACCAGGTTGGCGAGGGTCGCGTCGGCGTCACCGGCGTCGAAGATCATCGGGCGGATGGTGAGGAACCCCAGCATGCCGGCGACACCGAGGCCGAGGTAGAACAGTCCGGTCGTACGGGCGGTGCGAATCAGCGGATGCATGGTGGCTCCTTCGGTTGCGGCAGTTCCCGGGGCGGACCGGGCAGACGAGCCTTACGTCGTAAGGCCAACCGTACGTTGTAAGGTCAAGGAGAGGTGGGGGTCACGTGGCAGCGAGGAAACGGCGGGAGCCGCTGAGCCGTGACCGGGCCCTGGCCGCCGCGACAGCGCTGGTGGACGCGGAGGGGATGGCGGCGCTGACGATGCGTCGGCTCGCCGCCGATCTAGGCGTCGAGGCGATGTCGCTCTACCACCATCTGCCCGGCAAGGAAGGGCTGCTGGACGGCCTCGTCGACGCCGTCATCGCCGAGATCACCGCAGCCGCCGACCAGGCCGAGACGGACGCGGCCGGCGGAGACTGGCGTACCCGGCTCCGACTGCGTTTCCTCGCCGCACGTACGGTCATGCTGCGGCACCCGTGGGCACCCGCACTGCTCAGCTCCCGCCCGACCATTCCCCCCGGGGTCTACGGCTACTACGAGGGCATCCTCGCCACCCTGGTCGACGGCGGCTTCTCGTACCGGATCGCCCACCGGGCGCTGCACGCGTTCGGCAGCCTGGCACTCGGCTTCGCCCAGGAGGTCTTCAAGCCCGCCACCGGCGAGGAGGCCGACGCCGCAGAGGCGGAACTGGCCGTGCTGGCCGAGCAGCTGCCCCACCTCGGCGCGATGGTCGCCGCCGAGATGCACGCCGCCACCGACCCCACCCTGGGCTGGTGTGACAGTCAGACCGAGTTCGAGTTCACCCTCGACCTGCTCTTCGACGGACTGGAACAGGCGCGCTGCCGATCCGCCGCGGATGAATGACGGCCCGCCGCGCGTGGTGCCGGGCCGCACGGACGGCGGCGGCTCACGGCGGCGGCCGGTGGTCGGATCAGCATCCGTTGCGGGCGTCGAGCAGCGTGGTGGGGGTGATCCTGACGTGCCGTACGCGGGCATCGAATCCGTCGCCCATCGGCGACTGCACGCTGAAGCCGACCCGGTGGCTGGCTATCGGCCCGAGCGTGAACAGCCGGGCCAACTTCCAACGCGCGCCGTCGTCGGAGTGGTGGAACGCGTACACCACCCCCATGCGGGAGATCCGCAGCCACGAGCGCCCCGGACACGCCACGGCGACCCCGTTGGCGTCGTCGGACACCCCACGGGTCACCACCGTGACGATCGTGTCCGTACCGGCCGGTGATCGTTCCATGGCCAGCTTCGCCCAGCTCGTCGCTCCACCATGGACGAACAGCGCAACCGCGTCGTAGGTTTCCGTCAGCGTGGCCTCGACCAGGGCGCTGAGCTGGAAATCGCCGACGCATCGAGTCAGCGCGAGTGGCGCTGACCCGGTCGGTTCGCCGCCGGCCGGGTCGGCGAACCAGTCCGTACGGGCCGGTGCGCTGAGCAGACCGCTGTCAGGAGATCCGACGCGATTACCGTTGACGTCCTGCCAGTCGAGCGACTCCATCGACATGCCGGCAAGGGTGCCGTGCGGGCTTGGCCCGGACAACCCGCCCCGATCGATCTGACCAGCTCAGCCGGGTGTGGAAGCGCTTTCACTCAGGACGTTGTCAGTCGGTGTCGGTGGCCGCGAGTACCGCCAGACGCCGCCGGTCCGGTGTCACGACCGCCAGGCCGATATCCCAGGCGACTCTGTCGAACCACGGGGTGGAGAGGGCGAACGAGTACCAGGAGCAGCGGTTCGCGATGGCCTCGACGTCACCGGCTGGTGCGTCGTGCGGGGCACCGACCAGTGCCGCGACCGACCGCCAGGCGAGCAGCCTTCCGTACGCGCCGAACTCGCCGCTGTTGTAGGCCCCACCGGTGGAGGCTGCGGAGAACAACTGCCGCCACGCCTGGGAGGCGGAGCAGACCTTGAGTCCGGTCGTCATGCCCTGGGCGCATTGCAGACCGACGCGGACCAGCGCGTCCCCGACCGCCGCTGCCGGGAGGTCGTCGTCGAAGGCGAACGTTCGCGCCTCGATGTGACCGTTGGACTCCTCGGCCCAGTTGTCCACGGCGGCGGCGAGCGAGGCCGCCTCGTCGGGAGTGGTCGTCTCCTGCCAGTGGGGTACGGGTCCGTGTCCGCGCACCGCCTCGGCCGCGATGACCGGCAACTCCTGGCTGCTTCCGTGGAGGTGGTAGTCGGGCAGGACGGGGCGTCCTTCGATCGGAGTCAACGACAGCGGCAGCCAGCCGAGCGGGTGGTAGCGCCAGTGCGAGGAGGTCGCCCACCGGTGGCGAACTTCGGCACCACGCAGCACCAACTCCTGGAGCACGCAGGCCCGCAGCTCCTCCGACCGGCCCGCGTCGAACACGACGCCCAGGTCAGCCGGGCTATGGGCCGAAGCGAGCAGGGACGCGGCGTAGCGGGTCGTGTGGCGGTCCTGCACGACGGAAACCAACCGGGCCGCCTGGTCGACGACACCCGGCGTGAGCGTCAACAGCCGCAGCACCGAATCGAAGACGCTGCGGTACTGCCACGGTGAGACGGCTTGCCCTGCGTACCTTCGCCACAACGCGATGCCGAGATCCGCGACGAAGCGCGCATCGCCGGCACCGAGACGCCGCTCGGCGAGTTCGTGGACCCTCGTCACATCGTGCAACTCGGTGACCGTGGCCGCGATATCCCGAGGGTCCTCATCCACGTCGGGCACTCTAACCAGCGTGCGCCCCTGGCCGACCGTCATCGGAGAGGCAGGCCGTGCGGGTGTCCGCCGGTCCGTGCAGCGTGAGGTGCGCGGACAGGGCGTCGAGGAAGTCGCGGGCGTCGAAGGCCGCACCGGCGGAGACGACACCGGTCGCCCGGGTCCGTCCGGTGAGGACGCGGTCGACGGCCTCCACCGCGAGCGGCGCGCTGGTGGCGTAGATGTCCTGGCCGGTCGCGGTCACGCGGCGTTTCGCGTCGCCTGAGCGGACGAGAACGTCGACGACGAACGTCTGCGCGGAGCGGCCGCGCTCGTCGACCCCGGTCAGCGCCGTGGGATCGGCGGAGAGCAGGTCCGAGGCGGCTTTGGCGGCCATGTAGGTACGCACCTCCGGCACCGCCAAATGGCTGGGGACGGTGACGACGTCGGCCATGGTGAACTCGCCGATGACGCGCTGCGGGCCGAGCGGCGTAGGGAAGGGCCACTCCAGGGTCGGCAGCGGGTCGTCGTGGTACTGCAACCGACCGCCGGTGAAACGGACCCGGCGGCCACCGCGCCGCCGCGCCGAGACGGCGCCCGCGGCGAGCGTGCCCTCGGTCGGGTGCCAACTGCTCAGCCCGTAGGCGACGTGCACCTCATCCGCAGTGGTCCAGTCGCCCATCGCGGCGGTGACCAGCAGGTCGCCGAGACCGCCGTAGAAGGCCATCGCCGGGACGACCACCGTGCCGGCGGCGCGGGCGCGTGCGGCGAAGTGCGCGAACGTGTCGACGTTCGCCTCGATCTCGGCCGCCACGTCGACGTACGGAATGCCGGCGCGCAGCGCGGCCTCGATCACCGGGCCGGCGGTCAAGGCGAACGGTCCGGCGGTGTTGATCAACGCGACGGCGCCCTCCAGTGCCCGGTCGAGCGAGGCCGGATCGTCGACCGACGCCTGCCGCGTCTCAAGATCCGGCTGGTCCCGCGCCAGCGCCCGCAACTTGTCCCGGTCGCGTCCGAGCAGCAGCGGTACGTGCCCGCGCCGCCGGAGTTCGGCGACCACGAACCGCCCGGTGTGTCCGTACGCCCCGTAGACCGCGATGCTTCCAACCGCCACCATGTCCTGCTCCCGCACGCCGAAGTGTTCCCGTTGCTGAAGATCCTCTTCGGTACGGCGTACCCCTGCCAGTGTCCGGAACGACGCGACCCGCACAATTTCCGACATGGCCCTTCGCCCGCGTTCCGTCGCCCTCGCCGCCACCGACGGCATGCTGCACTTCGAACTGGCCCTGGCCTACGAGGTCTTCGCCTCCGCCCCCGACGCCGTGCGAGTCCCCTGGTACGACGTGGCCGTGTGCGGCACCCGGCCGGTGCGCGTCGGCAGGTTCCGGCTGGACCCGGACCACGGACTCGACCAGCTGGCCCACGCCGAAACGGTGATCGTCCCCGCCCTGGCAGACGTCGACGAGGACCCGCCGATCGACCTCGTCGAAGCGGTACGCGCCGCTCACGAGGCCGGTGCGCGGGTGGTCTCCCTGTGCACGGGCGCGTTCGTACTCGCCGCCGCCGGTCTGCTGGACGGGCTGCGTGCCACCACCCACTGGGCGCACACCGAGCAGCTCGCCGCGCGCCACCCCCGGGTCACCGTCGACCCGGACGTGCTCTACGTCGACAACGGCAACGTGCTCACCTCGGCAGGCAAGGCCGCGGCAATGGACCTGTGCCTGCACCTGGTGCGCCGCGACCACGGCTCGGCGATCGCCAACATCGCCGCCCGCCGCCTGGTCGTGCCGCCGCACCGAGCCGGCGGCCAGGCACAGTTCGTCACCACACCGGTGCCCGCCCAGGACGACCATCCCCTGGCCGACGTGATCCCCTGGGTCATGCGGCACCTGGACCAGCCACTCACCGTGGAGGACATGGCCCGCCAGGCGAACCTGAGCTCACGCCACCTGACCCGGTACTTCCACGCGATCACCGGCACCACCCCGCTTCAGTGGCTGCTGACCCAGCGGATCCGCCGCGCGCAGGAGCTGCTCGAAACCACCAGCGACAGCATCGACGCCATCGCCGCCGCCTCCGGCATGGGCACCGCGACAACCCTGCGCCGCCACTTCCGTCGTACGGTCGGCGTGCCGCCCGACACCTACCGCCAGACGTTCACGCGGTAGCAAGCCCGGGCCAGTCGTCAGGCCACGCTCCAGCCACGGGTTCGACTCCGATCAGCAGGTGGCGACGATCCCTCTCGGACGGTCGGATAGCCTCGCTGGCCATGCAGCGAAAGGGCTTCGTAGTAGCTACTCTGTGCTACGCCGCAGCGGTCGGTTACGGTGCACTCGTCTGGCCGGAGCGGGTGGCGCTGCACTTCGGGACCGATCTGCGCGCGGACTCGTACAGCTCACGCGGCACGGCGATCCTGGTCGCCGTGGTGCTCGGTCTCTGCCTGGTGGCGATGTTCGTCGGTCTTGCCGCCCTGGTCAGTCGGATCCCGATCGACCTCCTCAACGTCCCGCATCCGTCGTACTGGAAACAACCGGAGCACGTGGCCGAGCTGCGCCGCCGCTCCGCCGAGGACATATACCACCTCGGAGCGGTCACGATGCTCTTTCTCGTCGGCGTCCTCGTCCTGGCCGTCCAGGCCTCGACCAGCGCCGACCACCGGCTGTCCGGGGCGGCCCCGGTCCTGCTGGTCGGATATCTCGGCTATCTCATCGGATGGACGATCTGGCTCTGGCTCCGCCGCTACCGGCCGCCGGCACACTGAACCTCTCCGTGCCTGTGTCACGTCCGTTCGGGGGCGAGATGCCGAGCAGATGGAGGCCTCGCCGGAACATCCGGGCGGTCAGGTGGCAGAACTCGGATCACGGGAGGCTGCGCTCCCGCAGGTCAGCAGTGGCGAATGGTGGGCCGGCGGCACCACCATGCGAACCACACCGCCACGATCGCCGGTGACCCGCTACCACTCAGGTTGGCCGCCGCCCCAAGGACCTCAGGCCGATACTCCTCGGGCGGCTACCGTCAAGACGCCGCGAGCAGCCGGATCTCGCAGCGGACGCCGTTGGCCTTGGCGAGCCGACCATCACCGGTCACGAGTGGACAGGCCAGCAACTCGGCCGCCGCGACATACGCCGCGTCGTACGCCGTGACATTGCCCCGCAACTGCCACATCCGATCAAGCAGTGTCGCGACACCAACCTCGTCGATGACCAACGAAGGCAGGGTGTCGATCGCCTCCTGTGCCCGAGCAAGGCCGAGCTTCCCACCGAGGACCTTGCCTCTGATCACCGACATGACCTCGATCAGAAGATGGCTCGGCGCGGCCCAGTGCGGATCTCCGGTCAGTTCCGCCCGCGCCGCGTCGCCGACCGGCCCGTCGTCGACCAGGGCATCGGCCAGAACCGACGCATCCACCACGATCACGCGGCGGTTCCCCACGGTCCGCGCTGCTCCCGCTGGTCATCCAACTCGGCGGCACTCTCCCCCGGCAGGGAGCGAGCACCGTCCGATCGGCCGGCGAAGCGATCAAGGGCCGCCGTGTTGCGCAGCCGTCGAGCCTGGGTCTCCACCAACTCCAGCAGGTACGCCTGGAGTGACTGCCCACGCGCCTTGGCCTGGGCCGCCAGGGCGTCTCGCACCTCTTCCGGGACGTCTCGAATCTGGAGCGCAACCATGCATTCATTATGCATGCAGTCTCACTTGCTGGCCAGAAAGACTCGAACCTCGACCAACCGGTTCGCATGACGACTGCGGCACGTACCAAGAACCGCAGGTCAGAGAAGTACGTGGGCCGCCAGGGACTCGAACCCTGAACCTATGGATTGCCGACGAGCTGGCCGGATCAGGTTCCGTGTCCGGCGGACCTGCTCGTCCCAGGCTGCCTGGTCGTAGTCCGGGTCCGGCGGGATCCACTTATGGGAGCCATCGCTGTAGTGGAACGTCTCGTTGCCTGGCCGGATGATGCTCATCGGGTCCAGCCGAGGAATCGGTGGTGCAGGTGGCCGGCGGGGACGTGGGCCAGGTCCTGGGCGGCGTCGACGAGTTGGGCGGCCAGGTAGAGGGCCAGCGACACCGGCGCGCGGTCGTACTCCGCTCGCAGCTCCCGCCGCCGAGTGTGGCAGGGCCAGTCAGCGCCGCAGCCGCCGCACGTCCAGCCCGGCATGATCAGCCGCACGCGCAGTTCGCCATCACCATGGAGATCTACACGGTGGTGTCCTCGGCGGCCACCCGCGACGCGCTCGAGCGGCTCGGCTAGGCGCTCGACCGATGACCGTCGGCGCTGCTGGCTCCGCGCCGGTCCGACTACCGGTCGCCGTAGTGGTATCGGCAGGCGATGATCTCGACGTCGTCCTTGGTGATTCGATACACCAGCCGGTGTTCGCGGTCGATTCGGCGGGACCAGAAGCCGGACAGCTCTCCCCGAAGGGGTTCCGGCTTGCCGATGCCCTCGTATCCGTTGCGCATCACGTCCGCGATCAGGTCGTTGATGCGCTTGACCAGTTTGCGGTCGGTGTGGCTGAGGTACTGATTCCAGGCTGTCGCGGTGAAGACCAACCTCACGCGACGTCTCGCACGGTGGCCGGGTCGATCAGGTCCCGCTCGGCCGCGTCGCCCTGCTCAAGCTCCGCGATCGAGCGGCGCAGGGCTGCGGCGTTGGCCGGGTTGCGCAGGAGGTACTCGGTCTCCTTCATCGCCTCGTACTCGGCAAGCGGGACGATGACCACCGGTTCGTGGCCCGAGCGGGTCACCACCACTTCCTCGGCGTCGTTGATGACGCTGTCGAGTTCGGCGGCCAGGTTCTGGCGTAGCTGGGTGAAGTTCACGGTCCGCATGACGACCTCCAGGGCAGGTACAGAAAACTGTACCTCGGGTGGGGCGCTGTTGCCTCACTCGTGGCCGATGCTGTTCTTCGCTGCTGTGCGGGCCGAGATCGCGGTTCGTGCGACCCCACACAGAGCCGCTGACCTGCGGAGGAGTGGGCCGCCAGGGACTCGAACCCTGAACCTATGGATTAAAAGTCCACAGCTCTGCCATTGAGCTAGCGGCCCGCGCGATCAGGTTACCGGACACCGGCGGAAGCGGGCTCGCGGCTTCCGCCGGTGTCATCGATGGCTGGTGGCGGCTCCGGCCGGGGCGCGGGTGGACCTTGGAAGCCGCCGGGCCGGTGGACGAGATCGATGATCTGGCGGGGGTACGCCGGTGGTTCGAGACGCCGTGGGTGCGGTGGAACCTGGTCCGGACGGCCAGCTCGGTCGCCGCTTTCGCCTGCCTGATCGGCGCGCTGCTCGCCCGCTGATCGGCGGGAGCCGAGGACGGCGCGGCGGGCGCGCTTGGAAAGCGGCTGACCGGGTACGGGCCGGACATGCGGATCGTGGTCGTGGGAGCGAGCGGGAACGTGGGTTCGGCGCTGCTGCGCCGGATGCGGCGCGAGCGTGACGTGGAGATCGTCGGGGTGGCGCGGCGGTTGCCGCCTCGGGGAGCGGGTGAGCCGTACGACGGGGTGCGGTGGCACTCCTGCGACATCGGCTTGGCGGGCGCGACCGACGAGCTTTCCGGGGTCTTCGCCGGTGCCGATGTGGTGGTGCATCTGGCCTGGCAGATCCAGCCTAGCCACGACCAGCATGTGCTGCGCCGGACCAATGTCGGCGGCAGCCGGGCGGTGGTCGACGCGGTGCTGCGCGCCCGGGTGCCGGCCCTGGTGTACGCCTCGTCGGTCGGTGCCTACGCACCCGGCCCGAAGGACGCGCCGGTCAGTGAGCGCTGGCCGGTGACCGGGGTGCCCGAGTCGTCGTACAGCCGGGACAAGGCGACGGTGGAGGAGATGCTCGACGGGATCGAGCGCAGCCATCCGGCGCTACGGCTGGTCCGGATGCGCCCCGGGCTGATCTTCCAGCGGGAGGCCGGTACCGAGATCGTCCGCTACTTCCTCGGTCCGCTGGCACCGGTGCGGCTGCTGCGGTTCGGTCGGCTGCCGTTGGTGCCGACCAACCGGCGACTACGGATGCAGGTGGTGCACGCCGACGACGTGGCTGACGCGTACGCCCGGGCGATCATGGGTGATGCGCGCGGCGCGTTCAATGTCGCCGCGGACCCGGTGCTGACTCCCGAGCTGGTGGCCCGGCACTTCCACGGCTGGACGGTGCCGGTGGCCGCACCGGTGCTGCGGGTCGCGGCGGCGCTCACCTGGCGGGCGCGGCTGCAACCGGTCGATGCCGGATGGGTGGAGTTGGCGCTCAACGCGCCGCTGATGTCCAGCGAGCGGGCCGAGAACGAGCTTGGCTGGAGCCCGACGGTCGACTCGGTCAGCGCGTTGCGCGAGCTGTTCGGCGGCATGGCCGACGGGGCCCAAGCACCCAGCCCAGCCCTGTCCACCGCGCCCACCTTCCCCACCGGCCAGGGCAACCCCCACTGACCCGGCCTGTTGACCAAGAGCTTTTGGTCGAGAAACCGCCCTGCGGGTGACGAAAACTTCTTGATCAACACGGATCAGGGTCAGCGGATGGTGGAGGTGGTGAAGGTTGGTGTGCCGGCGCCGAGGTAGAAGATGCCGGGGTGGGTCTGGAAGCCACGGCTGGGGTTGCGGCGCAGGGTCGAGTTCTCGATGCGCAGGGTGCCGGTGCGGTCGTTGCTGACGAAGAAGATCGCCCCGCCGCCCTCCCGGGCGTCGTTGCCCTCGATGACCGTGCCGGCGATGCGTACGGAGAACGTGTTGCCGTCGCAGTAGACCGCCCCACCGCTGCCGCCGCCGGGCGTGCCGGAGCGGGCCGGATTCGCGCCCGTGCCGATCGCCTCGTTGTCCCGCAGCACGCTGTTGAGGACCACCCAGGACACACCGATGCTGCTCAGCGCGCCGCCGTTGGCGCAGGAGCCGCCGGTGAAGGTGCTGTTGACCACGTACACCGGCTGGTCGTCGTGCTGGTCGAGGACCCGGATCGCGGCACCGCCCACGTCCGGGCCGCTCCGGTCGCAGCGGTTGTCGACGAAGCGTGAGTTGACCACCTTGAACCGACCGCCCCGGACGAAGATCGCACCTCCGCCGCCACCGTCGGTGCCCTGGCCGGTGGCGTCGCCGTCGGCGAAGGTGAGGTTCTGCACGGTCAGACGCGGGTGGTCCTGGTTGTCGCAGTGCGAGGTGGTCCAGCCCTGCAACGGGTCGCAGGTGTTCATGTAGAGGATGCGCCGCTTGCCTTGGCCGCTGAGCGTGACCTTGCCGCCGCCGTCGAGCACCACCTGTGGACCGTTGGCGTTGCGTACCTTTGCGGTCGCGGTCATCCGGATGGTCACCGGGTCGGGGCCGCAGTCGAAGGTGATGATCCCGCCGGCCGCGACCGCCCGGACGACGGCCGCGGAGGTGCAGCTCGCGGCGGTGCCGTCGCCGACGGTACGGGTCGGTTTCGACGTGTCGACCGCCCGCCCCGCCGCCGGTACGCTCACCCGCCCGGACGGGTTGCCGGTACCGGACCCCCGGGGCGTACCGGACGGGGTGGCGCTGGGGCTTGGGCTGCCCAGCCCGGTCCGCGCCGCCGGGGTGGCCTGCGCGCCCGGTTCCTGCTCCGGTTCGGTCGGCGAGGCGGCGGTGTCCGCGCCGGTCACCGGTGCCTGCGCGTCGCGTGGGTCGGCGCTCGGCACGGACGGGCCGCACGCGGTGAGGGTGGCGATGGCGACGCCGAACGCGATCAGGGCATTGAAGGATCTCAGGCGCACCCCGTGATGCTAGGGCCCGTGTCAACGAGGGGCGGGCCCTAGCATCTGGGGATCAGGTGAGCGGCATGTGGTGCAGATGTCGCCGCTGGCGCAGCCGGACGGCGAAGACGGCCGCCACCGTCACGATCAGCAGCACGGTGACCACCACCCCGTGCACGGAACCACGGGTCAGGTAACCGTCGTCGGTGTGGTCCACCGCCCAGGTGGCGATCTCCCGGCTCGACCAGAACGGCGTCAGCTTCGCTCCCGCGTCGGCCGGGTCGAGCAGCATCTGCACCGCCACCACGGTGAGCAGCAGCAGCGTGCCCTCCAGTTCGCGGGGCAGCAGGGCACCGATCAACATGCCGAACGGCGCGGCCACCGCCACGCAGCAGAGCATCGCCACGGCGATCCCGCCGTACCGCAGGTTGTTCGCGTCGACGACGGTGAGCAGGAAGAACGGCACCGAGATCGCCACTCCGAGCGCCCACAGGCCGAGCATCCGACCGACGTAGAGGTGGTGCGGCCGGTAACCGGCGAGCCGCAGCCGGGGCTCCAGTTCACGGGCCGCGCTGGTGGCGAAGAGGGCCGCCGTGCTGACCGCCCAGCTGATGCCGAGCAGCAGCGCGCGTACGGACTGCCCGACGTAGGAGTCGCGCCGGATCAGCCAGAAGGTCAACGGCATCAACAGCAGAAGCAGGAGTACGCCCCGACGGCGCGCCAACTCCCGCAGCGTCATCTCGGCCACGGTGACCAGCCGGTTCACGATCGGCCTCCCTGGTGGACGGGGGTCAGGTCGAGCACGACATCGACCCGGTCGAGCTGGTTGAGTAGGTGGGTCACCACGACGATGGCCCGTCCCTCGTCGCGCAGCCGGGTCAGCTGGTCCCACAGGTTGACGTAGCTGCCCTGGTCGAAGCCCTGGTACGGCTCGTCGAGCAGGAGCACGTCCGACTGCGTCAGGGTGGACATGGTCAGGTTCAGTTTCTGCCGCGTACCCCCGGAGAGGTTTCTGGCGAGCGCGGCGTTCTCGGCGTCCCAGCCGAGCTGTCGGGCCGCCGCCCGACCGGCCTGCCGGGCGGGTCCTCGGGACATGCCCTGACCGGCACCCACCAGCATGAAGTGCTCGTCGGGCAGCAGGAAGTCGGCGGTGCCGCCCTGCTGCGGGCAGTAACTCAGCCGGCCCGAGACGGTCACCTTTCCCGCGTCCGGGGAGATCAGCCCGGCGCAGATCCGCAGGAAGGTGCTCTTGCCGCAGCCGTTCGCGCCGATCACGGCGGCGATCTGCCCGGCGCGTACGGTCAGCGACGCGTCGTTGAGCACCACGTGTCGGCCGTACCGCTTGGTGATGCCCTGGGCTTGCAGCCGGACGGGGCCGGGACGCGGGCCGGGCACGGTGCCGATGCTCTCCACGATGGCGGCGGCGTACGCCTGCGGCGAGCCGAAGACCAGCCACGGATCACCGCCGCCCTCGCGCAGGTGGGTGGCCGCCTCGGCGACCACGTGCCGGATGGCGTCGTGGCCCGCCCGGCGATGGTGCAGCTCGGCCGCGAACGTCCGCAGCCAGTCGTCGGCGTTCACCCGTCGACCCCCTTCGTGACGATGCCGGTCACCGGGGCCACGAACGCCAACCAGGCGTTGCCGCCGTGGCGCAGCGCCGCTCGCCCGTCGTCGGTGAGGCGGTAGTACTTGCGGGCGGGACCGGAACCCCCGTGCCGCCACTGCGCGGTGACCAGCCCGGTGCGTTGCAGCCGCAGCAGCACCGGGTAGAGCGTGCCGCCCTGGATCGGTCCGACGCCCGCGGCGTCGAGTGACTGGGCGAGTTGGTAGCCGTAGGACTCGCCGTCACGCAGCAGGGCGAGGACGCAGAGGTCGAGCACCCCGCGCAGCCACTGCCCCCGACGGTCGTAATCCACCCGCCGAACCCTAGTGCCGCTATCTAGATGGCGCAACTACCTAGTGCGGCGCGCGGACCGTGCGCGGGTGGCCGGACCCGCAACTACCTGGTGTGGCGCGTGGACCGTGCGCGGGTGGCCGGACCCGCAACTACCTGGTGCGGCGGCGCGTGGACCGTGCGCGGCGACCGGCGGGCAGGATTGACCACCGGCGGACCCCCGGTGGATGTCGCTGGTGTCGGGCTGTCTCAGCCGTTGACGACGTCGGAGATCACCACTGTGACGTTGTCCGGCGCGCCGGCCTGGTGGGCCAGCTTCACCAACTGCTCGCCGCACTGGTGGCGGTCGGCGTGCATGCTCAAGGTGGCGGCGATGGCGTCGTCGGTCACGTAGTCGGAGAGCCCGTCGCTGCACAGCAGCAGCCGGTCACCGGCGACGAGGGTCACCGCCCCCATCGTCGGTGGCGCGTCCGCGCCCTGCACCGCCCGGGTCACCAGCGATCGCTGCGGGTGGTGGCGAGCCTGCTCGGGGGAGAGGGCGCCCTGGTCGACAAGTGCCTGCACGAAGGTGTCATCCCGGGTCAGCTGGCGCAGTTGGCCGTCCCGGAGCAGGTAGCAACGGGAGTCACCGACCTGCGCCACCACCAGCGTGTCCCCGGCCAGCAGGGCGGCGGTCAGCGTGGTACCCATGCCGTCGCGGGCGGGGTCGGTGACGATCGCGGCGTGGATGCGCTGGTTGGCGGTGCTCACCACCGCGCGCAGCGCCTCGGCGGCGGCGTCCGGTGCGGTCGGTGGGACCAGCTCGTCGAGGATCCGGATGACGATCTCACTGGCCACCTCACCAGCGGGCAGTCCACCCATGCCGTCGGCCACCGCGACGAGGCGCTCGCCGGCAAGAGCGGAGTCCTCGTTGTTGGTCCGGACCAGACCGATGTCGTTGAGGATGGCCGAGCGGAGGATCAGCGTCATGGGTCAAGCTTGCCAAGAACTCCCTTCCCGCGTCTCTACGCACTACTGCGTCGGGTTGAGGAATGTTTGCCGGTGTCCCTGATCGGGTGTGTCGACATGCCGGTTGAGCTGGGCGTACACCCGGTTTGGCTGCACGGTCGACAAGTCCAGCGGGCGGGGGTCAGTCTGCTGGTGGCAGATCGGCGGCGGGGGTGTCCAGGGCCACGGTGGTGGGGGTGACGGCGGAGATCTGGTCGGCGAGGACGTAGACGGCGCCGGTGGGCACCAGGTCGGTGGAGACCTTCAGATAGCCGGTACGCAGTAGTCGGGCCGCCAGGTCCGCCGGCACGTCCGGCTCCTGCACGGCTGCGGATTCGATCAGTTCGTCGAGGCTGCTGCCGGGGTCGGTGGTCGGCGCCTGCACGGTCACCGCGTTCGGGTCGCCGCGTTGTACGAGGTCCACGGTGCCCACGTCGAGGCCGGTCGAGTCGACCACCCGCATGCCGGTGGTGACCTGCGAGAGGGTTGTCCGTTGATCGATGCCCTGCTGCTCCATCCCCGCGCGGTTCCCACCCTCCCCTCCCCCTAAACCCACCCTCCCGCCCGCAGACCCGTATTGATCAAGAAGTTTTGGTCAGAATCCACGCCTGTTCCTGACCAAAACTTCTTGATCAACGCGAGTGGGGGCGGGGGGTTAGTTCGCGCCAGGTGTCGGTGCCGTGGAGCAGTGCGCGGATGGTCTCTTCGGCCTCGTCGACGGTGTCGTACTCGTAGAACCGGGAGACGCCCTCGGCGCCGCCGGCCCGCTGCTCGACGAACCATCGGTCGGCATCCGTTCGGAGGAAGACGTCCCGCCGGGCCAGTCGCCCCCATTTCCCGTTCCACCAGTGCTTTCGCTGCTCCATGGCGGGACTCTATCGAACATATGTTCGATAGGGGCAGGCCCCTGCGGGATTCCCGCCGGAGCCTGCCTGGGTGTTGCCGGTTTCAGCGCGCGGCGGGCGGTTCGTCCCGACGGCCGAGGACGTCGTCCAGTGCCCCGCGCTGCTGGGCCGGGGTGGTCCGGCCGGCGGCGACGAGCGCGTCCCGGATCTCGGTGAGCAGCTTGACCTCCTCGCTCGGCGCGGCCGGCGGCGGCTCCTCGCCCCGCTTGCGGCGCTCCGCGAGCCTGTTCATCGGGTAGACGACCAGGAAGTACAGCGCGGCGGCGGTGAGCAGGAAGGTGATCAACGCGTTGAGGAAGACGCCCCAGGTGACGGGGTTGTCCTTTCCGAGACTGAACTGGGCCCCGTCGCCGGCCGGGCCGGTGCCGATCAGGTTGATGATCGGCTGGAGGAACGAGTCGGTGAAGGTTGTGACCAGGCCGGTGAAGGCGGCGCCGATGACGATACCGACCGCGAGGTCGACGACGTTGCCGCGCATGATGAAGTCTTTGAAGCCCTTGAGCATCCGCACTCCCGAGGTGTCCCGTCTTTGTCGGGGACAACCTATGCCCCGGGCTGGTGCTCCAGGAAAGCGCCGGCTTCCCGGGCGGCGAGTTCCGGATCGCCGGCCCTGATCGCGGCCACCAGCCGGGCGTGGTCGACGTGTCGTTCCGGGGTCAGCGCGTCGCCCATGGCCTGCGTCAGGGTGCTGCGCATGGCGGTGCCGACCGAGGCGTACAACTCGGCGAGCATGGCGTTGTGCGCCGCCGCGACCACCGCGGTGTGCAGTGCGGCGTCGGCCGCCACGAACTCGTCGACCCGGCCGCCGCGCCAGGCCGCCTCGCGGGCGGCGAGCGCGTCGTCGAGGGCGGCCAGATCCTCGGGGGTACGCCGTCGCGCGGCGAGCCGCGCCGCCTCCACCTCGAAGGCGCGGCGCACCTCGATCACCTCGGTCATCCGGTCGTCGGTGAGTCGACGGGCCACCACCGGGGCGAGTTCGTCGGTGGAGAGCACGTAGGTGCCGGAGCCCTGACGGCATTCGAGCACCCCGGCGTGGGCGAGAGCCCGGACCGCTTCGCGAACCGTGTTGCGTCCCACGCCGAGTGCCTCGACCAGTTGCGGCTCGGTCGGGATCCGACCACCCACCGGCCACTCTCCGGCCATGATCCGCTGCCGGAGCTGGGCGATCGTCTCCCGGACCCGTCGGCCACGGGGCGGTACGGAGATGGAATCGGCTGCGGGTGTCACTGGTTACAACCTCTCGCCGGAATTCATCCCATGATTGTAGGTTCGAGGTCATGCCCCCGTCACCCCCTGGCGTCCCCGCCGTCCCCACGAACCCGGTCTCCGTCTCGGCCGGTGCGGCGGAGGCGGTGACCGGTCCGGGGTCGCCAGGTGCGGTTGACCCGGCCGGTGGCGCGGCTCCGGCCACCTCCCGCGCCAACGCCGGATGGCTGGTGCTGGCCGGGATGCTGCTGGTCGCGCTCAACCTGCGCGCCGCCGTCACCAGCCTGGGCGCACTGCTCGACGAGGTACGCGTCGGACTGGCCCTCTCCGGGACGATGGCCGGCTTCGTCACCACCCTGCCCACCATCGCCTTCGCCGCGCTCGGCGCGGCCACCCCGTGGCTGGTCCGCCGGTTCTCCCCGGCCAGGCTGCTGGTGGTGGCGATGATCGCGCTCACCGTCGGGCAGGTGCTCCGGGCACTCACCGGTTCCGCCCTGGTTTTCCTGATCACCAGCGCGCTCGCGCTGGCCGGGATCGCGGTGGCGAACATCCTCCTGCCGATGCTGGTCAAGCAGCACTTCCCGCACCGCACCGGGCTGGTCACCGGGGCGTACACGATGGCGCTGACCGTGGGCACGACGGTGGCCGCCGCCGCTGCGGTGCCGGTGGCCCACGCCTTCGGTAGTTGGCGGGCCGGGCTGGGGGTCTGGGCCGGGTTGGCGGCGCTGGCCGTACTCCCGTGGCTGCCGGCGGCGCTGCGCAGCCGCACCACCGTGCGGCGCGACGGAACCTCCCGGCGGGTGGTGCGACCCGGACGCACCCGGCTCGGCTGGGCGATGGCGGTCTACTTCGGCGCGCAGTCGCTCAGCGGGTACTCGATCATGGGCTGGTTGGCCCAGATGTTCCGGGACGCGGGTTTCCACCCGCAGGACGCCGGGCTGCTGCTCGCCGGGGTGACCGCGCTCGGGGTGCCGATCGCGCTGCTGATGCCGACGCTGGCCGGGCGGCTGGGCAGCCTACGGCCGTTGGTCTTCGGGTTGACCGCCGCGTCCAGCCTGGCGTACCTGGGGCTGGCGTTCGCACCGCGCGGCGGGGCGGTGGTGTGGGTGGTGTTGCTGGCGTTCGGACAGGGGGCGTTCCCCCTCATCCTGGCCACCATCGGGCTGCGGGCCCGCACCGCCGACGGCACGGTCGCGCTGTCGGCCTTCGCGCAGAGCACGGGCTACGTCATCGCGGCATCCGGTCCGCTTCTGGTCGGGATCCTCCACGACGTGACCGGGGGATGGCTGGCGCCGATCGGCTTCCTGCTGGCGGCCCTGGCCGTGCAGACCTGCGCGGGCGTACTGATCGCTCGTCCCCGCTACATCGAGGACGAGCCGTGAGCCGACCGGGTCAGGAGGAAGCCGGCGTCGGATCGCCGGCGACCGCCTGCTCGACGGTGGGATAGGTGTGCAGCACCTCGACCAGGCCACTCACCTCAAGGATCCGCAGCACGCCGCGCTGCGGCGCGGCGAGCCGGACCACTCCGCCGGCCTCGTCGCAGCTGTTCTTCGCGCGGACGAACACCGACAGACCGGTAGAGTCGCAGAACGAGACATCCGACAGGTCGAACACGAGGCGACTGCGCCCCTTGTCGAGCAGGTCGGTGATCTGGTCTTGCAACTGCGGTGCGGTGGCCATGTCCAACTCGCCAGCGACCGACACGACGACCACGTCACCGCGCTGTTCCGTGTGCACCGTCAAGGACATTCGCCAGACCTCCTGTTTATCGGTGGAACGGTATCCCACGCGGACCGTGGTACGCAGAACGGGAGCAGGATCAGGTGTTCAAAGCCATTTCCATTGCATTACGACAAGTAGTTGACCGGGCCCCGGTGATAGAGTCCGGCCGGTCCAGGTCTAGGGGGTATTGCCATGGCGCTCAGCGCTGACGAGAGCAGCCGATTGGGTGAGCTGCTGACCAGCCGGGCCGAGCAGGTCACCCAGCAGTGGACGGAGATCATCGCCGGGCAGCTGCGGGGGCGGCTCAGCCAAGCCGAACTGGTCCGGCAGGTGCAGGAGTTGCACCGCGCCATGGTCGACGCCCTCGGCAAGGGCACGGTCGACCTGAACGGCGAGGAGGCCACCGAACTGCGGGCCGTACTCGCCGAGTTCTCCCGGGGACAGGCCCGTCAGGGCTTCTCCGCCACCGAGACCGCCACCGGCGTGTTCGCCCTCAAGGAGGCGCTACTCGCGGTGCTGGAAGTCGACCAGAGCATCGAGACGCTGCGCGACTACGTCGCCTTCTCCACGCTGATCGACCAGATGGGGCTGTTCACCTTCGAAAGCTTCGTCCGCACCCGGGAGAGTCTGATCGCCGACCAGGCCGAGCAGCTGCTGGAGCTGTCCACCCCGGTGGTCAAGCTCTGGGAGGGTGTGGTGGCGGTGCCGCTGGTCGGCACGCTCGACTCGGCCCGCGCCCAGGTCGTGATGGAACGGCTGTTGCAGACCCTGGTCGACACCGGCTCGCCGTACGCGATCATCGACATCACCGGCGTACCGGCGGTGGACACGCAGGTGGCCCAGCACATCCTGAAGACCGTGGTGGCCGCCCGGCTGATGGGTGCCGACTGCATCATCTCCGGCATCCGGCCGCAGATCGCGCAGACCATCGTCGCGCTCGGCATCGAGTTCGGCGACATCGCCACCAAGGCGAGCCTCGCCGACGCACTGCGCCACGTCCTGCGACTCACCGGGGTCGAGACGGCCCGCCGCCAACCGCGTCGGGAGGCGTGATGGAGCGGGTGCCGATCCTCAAGATCGGCGACATCCTGCTGGTCTCCATCCAGGTCGACATGTCCGACCAGACGGCCGTGGCCCTCCAGGAGGACCTGGCGGAGCGGATCGTCGAGACCGGTTGCCACGGCGTGATCATCGACATCACCGCGCTGGACATCGTCGACTCCTTCGTCGGTCGGATGCTCTCCACCATCGCCTCGATCTCCCGCGTGCTCGACGCGGAGACGGTGGTCGTGGGGATGCGCCCGGCCGTCGCCATCACCCTGGTCGAGCTGGGGCTGTCGCTCAACGGCATCCGAACCGCGCTCAACGTCGAGCGGGGGATGGAACTCATCGCGATCGAGCGGGCCGACGAGCCCTACGACGAGCGGGACGACGGTCCGATCCCAGAGCCGACGGCGTCACCGTGACGAGCGGGGTCGACCTGGGGCGTCCCCAGGCGCAGGCGGTGGGCAGCGACGAGGACGTCGTCCGCGTCCGTCAGTTGGTGCGTACCGTGGCCGTGGCGGTCAAGCTCTCCCTGGTCGACCAGACCAAGGTGGTCACCGCGGCGAGCGAACTCGCCCGGAACACGCTCGTCTACGGCGGCGGCGGAACCGTCGAGGTGGCCGTCGTCGACAACGGCCGACGCACCGGTCTGCGAATCGTCTTCGTCGACTCCGGCCCCGGCATCGCGGACGTGGATCTCGCGCTGACCGACGGGTACACCACCGGCGGTGGCCTCGGCCTCGGCCTCAGCGGCGCCCGTCGACTGGTCGACGAGTTCGACATCCAGACCGCGCCGGGTCAGGGCACCCGCATCACGATCACCAAGTGGTCCCGGTGACGGTCGAACCGATCGCCGATCGGGGCATCTGGTTCCGGGTGGAGAACGGCAGCGCCGGCAGCGCGGTGCGGCGGGCCGCCGAGCGACTCGGCGAGCAGCTGGGTCTGCCGGCCGCCCGCATCGCCGACCTGGCCATCGTCACGGCCGAGCTGACCAGCAACCTCATCAAGCACGCCGAGGACGGGGTGCTGCTGCTGCGACCGGTACGCCGTGAGCTGGACGCCGGGGTGGAACTGATCGCGATCGACACCGGTCCGGGCATGGTCGACCTCGCCGAATCCGCCCGCGACGGCCACTCCACCACCGGCACCCTCGGCATCGGTCTGGGTGCGATCGTCCGGCAGGCGAGCTGGTTCGACGCGTACTCGCGGCCGGGCCGGGGGACCGTCATCGCCGTGCGGGTCTTCGCCGCCCCGGACGTCGAGCTGCCCTGGGCTGACGGGCTGACCCGCCCGTTGACCGGGGAGACGGTCAGCGGGGACGGTTACGCGGTCCGGATCCTGGGCGACCGCCGTCAGGTGCTGGTCACCGACGGACTGGGCCACGGGCCGCTGGCCGCCGCGGCCTCCGCCGCCGCGCTCACCGCCTTCCGGGAGGCCCCGGCGGGTTCGCCGGCCGAGGTGGTCGGCCACCTGCACCGGGCGATGTCGCACACCCGGGGCGCGGCCCTGGCCGTGGCCGAGCCGGACCCGGCAGCCGGGGTGCTGCGCTACTGCGGTCTGGGCAACATCACCGGCGTGGTGGCCACCGGTGACGGTCGACAGCGTGGTCTGGTTTCGCTACCCGGCATCGCCGGGCACCAACGACCGGTGATCCGGCAGTACGACTATCCCTTCGAGGCCGGCAGTCTGCTGATCATGCACACCGACGGTGTGGTGGACCGGTGGCAACTCGCCGACTACCCGGGTCTGGCCGGGCGGGCGCCCCTGGTGGTGGCCGCCACCCTTTTGCGCGACGCGGGCATCCGGCGTGACGACGCCGGGGTGTTGGTGGCAAGGTCCTGGTCATGACCGCGACACCGCTGCTTCAGATGGCACTGCGGGTGGAGCAGGACATCTTCGTGGTCCGCCAGCGCGGCCGGGAGGTCGCCGCCGCGGTGGGGCTGGAGCACCAGGACCAGGTCCGGATCGCCACCGCGTTGAGCGAGGTGGCCCGGGACCTGCTCCGGACGGTCGGCGGGGCGGACGTGACGTTCGCCGTCGCCGACGCGTCGGACGGCCGTTGTCACCTGCGTGTCGACCTCACTCCGGTGGCCCCGCTGCCCGGTGGGCGGTACGAGCCGGAATCCGGCGCGGTGGCACGCCTGGTGGACACATTGAGCGTGTTGACGGTCCAGCGGGATACGGTCGTCAGGATGTCCCGACGGGTTCCCACCACGGCACAGGCGCTCACCACCGAGCGCCTGACGGAGCTGCGCGCCCAGCTCCGCGAGAGTGCCCCGGGCACCGCCGAGGAGGAACTCGCCACCCAGAACATCCAGTTGATCAATGCGCTGGACGAGGTACGCAACCAACGCGACGAGTTGGCCCGACTCAACGAGGAACTGGAGCAGACCAATCGGGGCGTGATGGCGCTCTATCAACAGCTGACCGACGAGTTGGAGGCGACCAACCAGGGCGTGGTGGCCCTCTACGCGGAGTTGGACGAGAAGTCGGCGCAGCTGCGTACGGCCAGCGAGTCCAAGAGCCGGTTCCTGGCCAACATCAGTCACGAGTTGCGGGCACCGGTGACGGCGATCATCGGGCTGGCCCGCCTGCTCGGTGACTCCGCGTCCGATCCGCTCACCACCGAGCAGGAACGGCAGGTCGGTCTCATCCGTACCTCGGCCAAGGACCTGCTCACCCTGGTCAACGAGCTGCTCGACCTGGCCAAGGCGGAGTCGGGCCGGATCGAGCCGGACTGGGCCGAGGTGGACCTGCGGGCCGTCTTCGGCCAGCTGCGCGGCACCCTGCGGGCACTGCCCTCCGCCGAGAATGTCGAACTGGTGGTGGAGGACCCGGCGCCGCCGGCCACGGTGCGTACCGACGAGGTGCTGCTCGCCCAGGTGTTGCGCAACCTGCTGCACAACGGCCTGAAGTTCACCACCGACGGCGAGGTTCGGCTGCGGGCCGAGCGGAACGGGGACGGCTGGCGGCTCACCATCACCGACACCGGTCCGGGCATCCCGCCGGAGCTGCACGATCGGGTGTTCGAGGAGTTCTACCAGGTGCCCGGCCCGGCTCGGGTCGGCGGCACCGGCCTCGGGCTGCCGTACGCCCGGCGACTGGTGAAGCTGCTCGGCGGGACACTCGAACTGGCCAGCGAGCCGGGTCGGGGCAGCACCTTCACGGTTCGGCTTCCGGACGGGACGTGACGTGGACGGCACGGCGACAGTGCTGGTGGTCGACGACAGTCGGACCAAGCGCTACCTCCTGGTGAACTGGCTGACCCGTGCCGGGTTCACCGTGCTGGAGGCGGAGACCGGTGGTGAGGCGCTGCGCCGGGTCGGGGTGGACCCGATCGACCTGGTCGTGCTCGACGTCCGGCTGCCGGACCTCAGCGGCTTCGAGGTGTGTGAGCGGATCAAGTCGGCGCACCCGGCGCTGCCGGTGATCCACGTGTCCGCGCACGCCGTCGACACGAACGACCGGACCCAGGGCCTGACCCGAGGGGCGGACGCGTACCTGGCCGAGCCGATCGAGCCGGAGGAACTCGTCGCCACCACACAGTCGGTGTTGCGGTACTACCAGGCCCGGCGGCGAGCCGAACTGCTCGCCGAGCGGCTCACCGGGCTGGCGGACACCACCGTCGCGGTGCACGCCGCGCCGAGCTTCACCAAGCTGCTCCAGGTGGCGGCGGCCGGTGCCGCGGAGATCTTCAAGAGTCCCGCCACGGTGATCGCCGAGACCTTCGACGGCGACTGCCTGGCCGGGGTCTGTGCCGGACCCGGGGCCGAGGCCGGCATCGTGCCGTGGATCGTCGACGACACCGGAGTGCCGACCGGTGCCACCGTCGTGGTGCAGGAGCCGGATGCCTGGTCGTTGGTCGACTGGCCCGCCGGCGACACCGTCACCGTCGCGGCTGCCCGGCTGCGTGAGGATCGTGCGCCGCTCTACGTGGTGGTGCCCACCGCGACGCAGACCGCCCGTACCCCGGTGCTGGTCCAGCTCGCCCAGGCGGTGGCCTCCGCAGTGGAGGCGCAACGCTCCTTCGACGAGGAGCACCGGATCGCGGTGACGCTGCAACGCAGCCTGCTGCCGCGTCGGATCCCGCAGATCGCCGGTCTCGACCTGGCGGTGCGCTACGAGCCGGCCAGTGCCCAGACCGAGGTGGGTGGCGACTTCTACGAGCTGGTGATGCTCGACGGGCACCTGCTGTTGGCGATCGGGGACGTGGCCGGTCACTCGCTGCACGCCGCCACCATCATGGCCGAGCTGCGATACGCGCTGCGGGCGTACGCGGTGGAGGGGCACCAGCCGGGCGAGATCCTGCACCGGGTCAACGAGTTGATGCGTACGCTGCTGCCCACCGAACTGGCGACGATCTGCGTACTGCTGCTGGAGCCGACCACCGGGCACGTCCGGCTGGCCAGCGCCGGTCACCTGCCGCCGCTGATCGTCCAGGACGGCAAGGCGGAGTACGTGCACCACGTCGCGCCGCTGCTCGGGGTGCGTGCACCCCGCCCCGCCGACCTGGAGTTCGTGCTGCCGGCCGGGGCGACGATGGTCTTCTACACCGATGGTCTGATCGAACGGCGGGACGTCAGCATCGACGAGGGGCTGGCCGCGCTCTCGGCGTGTGCCGCACACGTGGATCACGACCTCGACCGGTTCTGCGAGCGGCTGCTGGTGGAGTTGGCCCCGGACGAGATCCAGGACGACGTAGCCGTAGTCGCCCTCCGCCGCCGCTGAGGTGTAAGGAAGGGCACCTTGTTAACGCCTGCGGTAGAGGAAGGGGCCCTTCCTAACGCCGGTTGTGGGCGTACGCGGCGGGCGAGACGCCGGTCGCGGCGGTGAAGTCGCGTACCAGGTGGGCCTGGTCGCTGTAACCGAGCTCGGCGGCGAGCCCGGCCCAGTCGGGAGGTTCACCCGCCGCCCGCTCGATCGCCTCGTGCAGCCGGTAGCGGCGGATCACCCACTTGGGACCGACACCGACGTGGGTGAGGAAGAGTCGCTGCAACCGGCGGACGGAGACGCCGTGCTCGCGGGCGAACTCGTCGACCCGGCGTACGTTCCGGTCGGTCCGGATCATCTCGACCAGGCTCATCACCTCGTCGTTGACGGGATCCGGCCGGGGTGCCCACTCGATCAGCAGCGCGTCCAGTGCCTGGCCGCGCTCGGTGTCCGTACCGGCGCAGACCGGCCTGGCCGGTGGGACACCGACGTCGGCCAGGTCGGCGAAGGGACGTCTCAGGCCGGTCAGTTCGGCGACCGGTCGACGCCAGAACGGATGGAAGCCGCCCGGCCGGAACTGCACCCCGCTGACCCGCCCGGAACCGGACAGCGTGATCGAGAAGAGGTGCCGACCGACGCCCGCGACCTCCGGGCGTTCCGGGCCGTCCCCGTCGCGCTGGACCACCACGTTGACCGCCGGATGCGGCAGGATCCGCTGCTCGAACGGCTCGTCGAGATCCCAGTCGATCAGCCAGTAGTGCTCCACCCACCGGCGTAGCGCAACGGCGGGCAGGTGCCTGCGGAACCGGACCTGCCGCTTCAGCCGGGCGGGGTCGAGGATGCCCCGGCTGTCTGCGCGCGGCTGTCGCATTTCTTCAAGACCACCCTCATACGCTGGCCATATGGCCACACAGACTAGCGATTTGCTGGCGGCTGCGGCGCCGCGAACCGTGGCGGTGGTCCGGCAGATCACCGACGACCAGCTCGACCTGCCGACCCCCTGCCGGGACTTTCGCGTCCGCGACCTGCTCAACCACCTGTACGAGGTGGTGGTGAACTTCCAGGGCCTCGCCCGACGTTCGACGGTGACCTGGGCAGACAAAGCCGACCACCTGACCGCCGGGTGGCGGGACCGGTTCGAGGCCGAGACCGGGCGGCTGGTCGAGGCGTGGGCGGATCCGGCCAGCGAGCAGGGGGTCTCGCCGGGAATGGGGATGCCGCAGCAGGTGGTGGGCGGGATGGCACTGCTCGACCTCACCGTGCACGGTTGGGATCTCGCGGTGGCCACCGGTCAGGCGTACGAGCCGGCCCCCGAGGTGCTGCCCGCGCTGCACGAGCTGACCGGGCAGTTGGCGACGACCGCCCGGCAGATGGGCGTCTTCGCCGAGGAGGTGCCGGTCGACGGCACCCTGCCGGAGCTGGACCGGCTGCTCGGCGCGACCGGCCGCGACCCGGCCTGGTCGCCAGCCGGCTGACGCATCGACACCGGTTCGGTCGCACCGGATGCTTGACGGCCACTATTCACTCAGTGAATAGTGGCCTGGTGTCCACCTCCCACCTGCTGCTGGGACTGCTCTCGACCGGCACCATGCACGGGTACGAGCTGAAGCGGGCCCACGACACGCGGCTGCCGCAGGCCCGTCCGCTGGCGTTCGGGCAGGTCTACGCCACGCTCAACCGGCTGCTGCGGGACGGGTTGGTGGCACCGGCCGGGCAGGAGCGCCTCGCCGGGCCGGAGCGGACGGCGTACACGCTGACCGAGCAGGGGCGGGCCGCCCTCGACCAGTGGTTGAGCAGCGTCGAGCCACCGATGCCGCACGTGAACAGTCCGCTGTTCACGAAGGTCGTGGTGGCGCTGCTGGTCGCCGACGTGGACCGGGCGCGTGCGTACCTCGTCGCGCAGCGCCGCGCACACACCGAGCGGCTGCGTGAGCTGACCGCGCTGAAGACGGCCCCGTCAGCCACCGTCGACGACGTCGTGGCGGCCGACTACGCCATCGCCCATCTCGACGCCGACCTGCGGTGGTTGCACACCACCCTGGAACGGGTCGCCGACTGGCACCGGGAGGTGCACTCGTGACGCAACTTCAGGCTCGCGGTCTGGTGAAGTCGTACGGACCGACACCCGCCCTGCGCGGCATCACCCTCGACATCGACGAGGGGGAGATCGTCGCGGTGACCGGACCGAGCGGCTGTGGCAAGTCGACCCTGCTGCACTGCCTCGCCGGCATCATCCGACCCGACGCCGGTGAGGTGAGCTGGCGCGGTCACCGGCTGGACACCTGGTCCGAGGCGGCCCGATCCCGCCTGCGGCGTACCGAGTTCGGGGTGCTGTTCCAGTTCGGTCAGCTCGTCCCCGAGCTGACCGCGGCGGAGAACGTCGCCCTTCCGCTGTTGCTCGCCGGCACGGGGCGGCGAGCGGCCCGGACGGCGGCGCTGACCTGGTTGACCCGGCTCGGTGTGGCCGAGTGTGCCGACGTGCGCCCCGGCGAGATGTCCGGCGGTCAGCAGCAGCGCTGTGCCACCGCCCGGGCGCTGGTCACCGAGCCACGGGTGCTCTTCGCGGACGAGCCGACCGGCGCGTTGGACACCCTCTCCGGTGAGCAGGTGCTCACGCAACTGGTCCGGGTGGCGAAGGAGCAGCACACCAGCGTCGTCCTGGTCACCCACGAGCCACGGATCGCCGCGTACGCCGATCGTGAGGTCATCCTGCGCGACGGCATGATCGACCACACCGGCCTGGGTCTCGACGCGCCACTTGCCGGCGGCTCCCGGTGAGCCCCTCGACCCTGACCAGCTTGGCTCTGGCGGGCAACCGCACGGACGCCGCGCGGGTGGCGTTGACCGCGCTGAGCGCCCTGCTGGCCACCCTCGCCGGGCTCGCCGCCCTGACGGTGCTGGCCATCGAGAAACCGCCGGGTGACCAGTGGCAGCGGTCCGAGCAGTACACCAGCGAGCTGCTCAGCCAGCCGGGGCTGCGCGGCGGGACGGCGTTCGCGCTGGTGCTGCTGACCATCCCGGTGCTGGCGCTGGCCGGGCAGAGCGCCCGGCTGGGCGCGCCGTCGCGGGATCGGCGACTCGCCGCGCTCCGGCTGGCTGGGGCGACCCCCGGTCAGGTGAGCCGGATCGCCATGCTGGAGACCGGCTTCGCCAGCCTGCTCGGCGCCCTGGCCGGGCTGGCCTGCTACCTGGGTGGGCGGGAGCTGCTGCATCGTCCCAACGCCGACGGTCTGCTGGCGCTGCCCACGGACGTGTTGCCGCCGGTGTCGGCGATGGCGGCGGTGGTGCTCGGGCTTCCGGTGCTCGCCGCGGCGGCCACCGCCCTGCTGCTCCGCAGGGTGGTCACCACGCCGCTCGGTGTGGTCCGGCGGGCCGGTCGCACCGGGTCGCCCCGGCCGTGGCCGGCGCTGCTGATCGGGCTCGGCGTGCTGGCGGCGGCGATGATCGACCAGATCCAGTGGGCCCTGCGGGGTGCCAGCCTCGAATTGCTGGCCCTGGCCGCGCTGCTCGGCATCTTCGGTGCGGTGATGGGGGTGATCTTCGGGGTCGGCTGGATCTCCCACCTGGCCGGGCGGACGCTGCACCGGTTCGCCCGACGTCCGGCCGCGCTGCTGGCGGCCCGCCGACTGACCGACGACCCCTGGGCCAGCAGCCGTACCTTCGCCGCCCTGCTGGCCGCCCTGGTCATCGCCGGCGGCGCGGCCGCCTTCCGCGCCGCGTTCCAGTTCCAGGCGCAGCGCGAGCAGGAGCAGAACGAGCTGGCCGGTTACGGCGGCGAAGCCTCCTACAACTCGTTCTACCTGGACACCATGAATCTGGTCGACCTGGCCGTGGCCGTGGCGGTGGCCATCGCCGCCGCCGGTCTGTTCGTCACCCTGGTGGAGGGGATCGTCAGCCGCCGCCGGGCGTACGCCGCACTGGTGGCGACAGGCGTGCCCCGCAGCACCATCGGCACCTCGATCGTCTGGCAGATGTTGGCCCCGGTGGTGCCCGCGGTGCTGATCGCACTCGGCGTCGGTTACGCCATCGGTCGACTGCTCACCGGCGAGTTCGGTCGGAGCGGCCCTCAGCCGGGCGTACCGCTGGGGCAGTTGGCGTTGCAGGGGGCCGGTGCGACCGTCGCGGTGTTGTTCGTGGTGGGGTTGGGCGTGCTCTTCCTCCGCGCCAACACGGCGGTGGCGGAACTGCGGGCCACCTGAGAGCGGATCAGGCGGTGTTGGCCCGCAGGTAGGTCAGGGTCGCCAGCACCCGGCGGTTGGTGTCGTCGTCCGGTGGCAGGCCGAGTTTGGCCAGGATGTTGCCGATGTGCTTGCCGACCGCCGCCTCGGTGATGTGCAGCCGTCCGGCGATCGCCGCGTTGGACCGCCCTTCGGCGACCAGCACCAGCACCTCCCGCTCGCGGGCGGAGAGGGCGGCGAGCGGATCGCGTGGGCGGTGCAGTAGTCGGCGGACCACGTCGGGATCGACCAGCGTGCCACCGGCGACGACGGTGCGCAGGGTGTCGACGAAATCGGTGACCTCGGCGACCCGGTCCTTGAGCAGGTAGCCGACCCGTCGGCCGTCGGCGCTGGCGAGCAGCGCCGAGGCGTACTCGGACTGTACGTGCTGACTGAGCACCACCACGGCCAGCCCGGGTTGCTCGGCGCGCAGCTCCACCGCCGCGCGCAGCCCGTCGTCACGGTGCCCGGGTGGCATCCGGATGTCGGTCACCACCAGGTCCGGTCGGTGCGTCCGGACGGCGTCCAGCAGCGCCGGTGCGGTGCCGACGGCGGCGAGCACCTCGAAGCCGAAGCGGTCGAGCAGGGCCACCAGCCCTTCCCGCAGCAGCACCTCGTCCTCGGCGAGTACGACCCGGGTCACCCGTTGCACGGTAGCTCCACCCGTACGACCGTGGGGCCGCCCGGCGGGCTGGCCAGCAGCAACCGTCCCTCGGCGGCGGCCACCCGGTCGGCCAGCCCGGTCAGTCCGCTGCCCCGGGCCGGGTCCGCTCCGCCCCGGCCGTCATCGCTGATCTCGACGACCAGCGCGGTGCCGCTGTCGCTGAGCCGGACCTGGGCGCGGGTCGCCTCCGCGTGCCGGGCGACGTTGCTGAGCGCCTCCGACACCACGAAGTACGCCGTGGTCTCGACCGCCTCGGGTATCGGACGTCGGAGTTCGGTGTGCACCTCGACGGGAATCGTCGCCTCGTCGGCCAGTTCCCGGACCGCACCGGCCAGCCCCAGGTCGGTGAGGCTCTGCGGGCGGATGCCCCGCACGATCTGCCGGAGCAGCTCCATCAGTCCCTTCGCCTGCTCGTGTGCCACGGCGAGCGGGCGGGCGGCCGGTGAGTCCTCCGGCACGTCCAGCCGGGCCAGACCGAGTTGGAGGCTGAGGCTGGTCAGCCGGGGCTGCGCGCCGTCGTGCAGGTCACGTTCGATGCGTCGGCGCTCGGCCTCGTACGCGTCGACCAACCGGGCCCGCGACCGGGTCACCTCGCGCAACGCGGCCCCGTCGGCGCTCCACAGCAGCCACCGTGTCACCGCGCCCTGAGCCGCCGCGAGGGCACCGACCGCGTACCACAGCAGCGGCGCGAGCAGCACGCCGACGATCGCGTACGGTACCGCCTCGACCACGGTGTCCGCAGTTGTCCAGAGCAGCACCACCTCCTCGCCGGGGCCGACCACGAACGGGCTGACGATCAGCATGGCGTCCAGCAGCACCAGCATGGTGAAGAGCCAGTAGACGGCGGGGACGACGCCGCCGAGGAAGAACAGGTGGGCCACCTCCCGCCAGGCCGCGCCCGTGGTGTACCGGGCGGCGAGGCCGCGCCAGGACGTGCCGGGCACCGGCCGGTCGTCGACCAGGCCGAGCCGGTAGCGCTCGAATGCCGCCACCGGCACGCTCAGCAGCGGCGCCAGCGCCAGGATGATCAGCGCGCCGAAGGCCAGGAAGACGCCGAGCGTCAGCGACGGGGGACGGCCCTGGCGGGCCGCGTTGATGGCGGCGAACAGCGGCGCCAGCACGACGAGCAGCCCGATCGAGAGCACGCCGGCCAGTGGCACGCTGGTGAGCAGGTACCCCAGGGCGCGCCAGGGCCAGCCGGTCAGCGGGTAGCGGGCTCGCCGTAGGGCCTGGGCGAGATGGGTCGGTGCGGCCGATGTCATGCCGCCGACGCTAGTGAGACGGCGAGTCCGTCCCCAGCCGACTGGGCCCACTTTCGCGGGTATACCCAGCCCTACCTCGATCCGCCGCGTGGCTCGCGGCATGCGGCATGTCGGGCTCTCCCCGGTCGGGGACGCCACGAACCACCGCATGCCGCGAGCTACCGCATGCCGCGAGCCACCGCACGCCACGAACCACCGCATGCCGCGAGCCACCGCATGCCGCGAGCCACCGGGCGGCCGGTCAGACGCGAGCGGCGGCCGGTCAGGCGCGGCCGATGCGGTCCAGGATCCAGGCGTTGATGAACGCCTCCTCCCGCCAGGCGTCGTAGCGCCCACTCGGACCGCCGTGACCCGCCTCCATCTCGGTCTTGAGCAGGTAGTCACCCTGCGGCGCGACCGCCCGCAGCCGCGCGATCCACTTCGCCGGCTCGTGGTAGAGCACCCGGGTGTCGTTGAGGCTGGTCATGGCCAGGATCGCGGGGTAGTCCAGCGGGGCCACGTTCTCGTACGGGGTGTACGACTTCATGTACGCGTACACCTCGGGGTCGGCCAGCGGGTTGCCCCACTCCTCCCACTCGGTGACGGTCAGCGGTAGCGACGGGTCCAGGATGGTGTTGAGCGCGTCCACGAAGGGCACCTGCGCGACGATGCCGGCGAAGGCGTCCGGCGCCAGGTTCGCCACCGCGCCCATCAGCAGCCCGCCCGCCGAGCCACCCCGGGCGACCAGCCGGTCCGGTGCCGTCCAGCCCGTCTTGGCCAGGTGCCGGGCACAGGCCACGAAGTCGGTGAAGGTGTTCTTCTTGGCCAGCATCTTGCCGTGGTCGTACCACCGGCGTCCCAGCTCGCCACCGCCCCGGATGTGCGCCACCGCGAAGACCACCCCACGGTCCAGCAGGGACAGCCGGCCGACGGAGAACCACGGGTCCATGCTCGCCTCGTACGAGCCGTAGCCGTAGATGACGCAGGGCGCCGAGCCGTCCCGGGGGGTGCCGCGCCGGTAGACCAGCGAGATCGGCACCTTGGTGCCGTCGTCGGCCAGGGCCCAGTCGCGCTGCTGCTCGTAGTCCTCCGGTCGGTACGCCTGACCGTCCGGTCCGGGCAGCACCGGGCGCTGGCGCAGCAGCGTCATCTCGCGGGTGACCAGGTCGTAGTCGTACACCGAGTCGGGGGTGACCAGCGAGGTGTAGCGCAGCCGCAGCCGCCCGGTGCGGTATTCGGGGTTGGCGTCCAGCCCGACGGTGTGCAGCGGCTCCGGGAACTCGATGTCGTGGGCGTCGCCGCCGCCGACGGGCAGCACCCGCAGCCCGGTCAGGCCGTTGCTGCGTACCGAGACGACCAGGTGGTCGGCGAAGGCGTCGACCGACTCCAGCCGGGTGCCCGGGGAGTGTTCGATCAGCGGCACCCAGTCGCCCGGGGCGTCGGCGGAGGTGTACGCGAGGGCGAAGTCCTCGGCGTTGTCGTTGTGCAGGATCAGGAACCGGTGGCCGTGGTGTTCCACGGAGTACTCGACACCCTGTCGGCGGGGCGCGATCACCGCGGGTTCGCCGGTCGGGTTGTCGGCCGGGATCACCCGTACCTCGCTGGTGAGCTTGCTGGCGATGTCGATCAGGATGAACCGCTCCGAGCGGGTCAGCTCGACGCCGACCCAGAACCGCTCGTCGTCCTCGGTGTGCACCACCACGTCCTCGGCGGCGGCGGTGCCGATGACGTGTCGCCAGACCCGGTTGGGTCGCCACGCCTCGTCCACGGTGACGTAGAACAGCACCGAGGCGTCGGCGGACCAGGCGGTGCCGTAGAAGGTGCCGGGGATCTCGTCGGGCAGCAACTCGCCGGTGTCGAGGTCCTTGACCCGCAGGGTGAACCGTTCGTCGCCGGAGTAGTCGGTGGAGTAGGCCAGGTAGCGCCCGTCGGGGCTGACGTCGAAGGCGCCCAGGGCGAAGAAGTCGTGCCCCTCGGCCAGCTTGTTGCCGTCCAGCAGCACCTGCTCACCGTCCAGCGGGGCACCGTCCGCGCTGATCGGCGGGGTGGTCTCGTCGGGGTGGACCGCCCGGCGGCAGTGCACTCCGTACTGCTGGCCCTCGACCGTGCGGGTGTAGTACCAGTGCTTCCCCTTGCGGGTCGGCACGGACAGGTCGGTCTCCTGGGTGCGTCGCCGGATCTCCTCGAACAACTCTGTCCGCAGCCCGGACAGGTGCGCCGTCCGGGCCTCGGTCCAGGCGTTCTCCGCGTTCAGATAGTTGATTGTTTCCGGATCGTCCTTGACTGCGAGCCAGGCGTACTCGTCGACGACGGTGTCGCCGTGGTGGACGCGTTCGGTCGGTACCCGCCTGGCCGCGGGAACGGGGGTCTCGGTGGTCACGGCGCCACGTTACCGGCCACGGCGGCCTGTGGTGCGGCGCAATTCTGCACCGGATTGTTCGAACACATGTACGATCGCCGACATGGTGCCACCCCCTTCCACCGGTACGCCCGGTGTCCGCGAGATCACCCGTCGGCTGGCCGAGATCTGCGGTCCGCGCTTCGCCCGCCTCGCCGGCCCTGCCGACGAGGTGGCCGGGAGCACGGCCCGTTGGGTCGCGGTGCCGGGCGGCCCGCACGCCGCCGCCGAGGTGCTGCGGCTGGCCGCCGGGCACGACCTGACCGTGGTGCCCCGAGGAGCGGGCACGAAGATCGATTGGGGTGCGCCCCCCGAGCGGGTCGACATCATGCTCGACACCGGGAGACTGGCCGGCATCGGCCACCGGTCGCCGGGTCGGGGCACCGCCGAGATCGGTGCCGGTACTCCGCTGCGCGCGGTACAGGCCACCCTGGAGCGCACCGGTCAGCGGCTCGCGTTGGACGCCCCCTCACCCGGCGCGACCCTGGGCGGGGTGCTGGCGGCGGACGAGGCCGGTCCGCTGCGTCACCGCCACGGCACCGCCTGCGATCAACTCGTCGGGCTGCGTTATCTGGCCGCCGATGGTGAGCTGGCCGAGGCGGGTGGTGGGGCGGCGGGGCTGGCCGAGGCGCGCCTGCTCTGCGGTTCGGAGGGGGCGCTCGGGGTGCTGGTCAGCGCGACGCTGCGGGTGCAGGCGGTGCCGGCCGCCCGGGTGTGGGTGACCCGGCCGGTGTGGACGCCGCTTGAGGTGCACGATCTGATCGGGGCGGTGCTCGCCGCTCGGCTCGATCCGGCGGCGATCGAACTCGACCTGCCGGTCGGCACCGGCTGCCGACCCCAGCGGGACCGCCGCGCCGAGTCGATGGCGATGCACCCGTCGATGACCGGGCGTGTGCCGACCGGGCCGACGGGCACCGGTTCGCTGGTGGTGCTGCTGGAGGGCGGTCCCGCCGAGGTGGCCGAGCGCACCGACCGACTGCTCGACATCTTCGGCTCCCGTTCGACGGTCGCGCGGACAGCGCCCGCGTGGTGGCGCAGCTACCCGTTCGCGCCCGGCGACACGGCGTTGCGGCTGGAGGTGCCGATAACCGACCTGCACGCCGCCGTCTACGCCCTGCGTGACGCGGCCGGTGGGCCGGTGCCGGTCCGTGGTTCGGCCGGGCTCGGCGTGGTGCACGCCGCCCTGCCCGGGTCGCTGCCGCCGGGGCGGGTCGCGTCGATCCTGGCCGCGGTGCGCAGCGTGCTGCTCGCCCGGCAGGGCCGCTGTGTGGTGCTCGCCGCCCCGCCCGCCGTGCGACACGGCGTCGACCTGTGGGGCGAGCGGGCCGACCTGGCCCACCTGCGCGCCGTGAAGCAACACCTCGACCCGACCCACCGCCTCGCGCCCGGCCGCCTCCCCGGTGGTCTCTGACCCCGGTCAGCCGGCGTCGTTGCGCAGGACGAGGATGGCGATGTCGTCGCGGGGCTCCTCGACCGAGAAATTGATCGCGGTGGACCGCAGCCGGGCGGCCACCACGTCAGCCGGGTAGCCGGCGAGTGGGGCGGCGGCGTCGCGCAGCCGCCCGGTGCCGAACAGTTCCCGGCCCCGGCGGCGCTCGGTCACCCCGTCGGTGTAGAAGACCAGGCAGTCGCCCGGGTCCAGGACGATCTGCGCGGTGGGCGAGGCGATCGTGTCGAGCAGCCCGAGGGCGGTGCCACCGGTGCCGACGAAGGCGGCGGGCCCGCCGCCGGAGCGCAGCAGTACCGGCCGGTCGTGCCCGGCCAGGTGCAGATCGACGTCGAGCCGGTCACCCTCACCCGGCCCGACCGCAGCCAGTGCGAGCGTGCAGTAGCGGCCCGCACCCCGCTCGACCAGCGTCTCGTTGAGGCGGGACAGCACCTCGGGCAGCGGCTTGCCGTCACCGGCCAGCACCCGGATCACGTCCCGCACCAGCCCGGTGACCGCCGCAGCCTGAACTCCCTTGCCGGAGACGTCGCCGATCACCACCAGCCAGCGCCCGTCCGGCAGCGGCACCACGTCGTAGAAGTCGCCGCCCACGTCGACGTCGCCGCCGGTGGGGACGTACTCGGCGGCGAAGCCGATGCCCTCCACCACCGGCAGGACCGGCGGCAGCAGCGACTGTTGCAGGGTCTGCGCCACCCGGCGGCGTTCCGCGTGGATGCGGGCGTTCTCGATGGCGAGGGCGGCCCGGCGGGCCACATCCTCCAGCACCGCGATCTCGTCCGGGTCCTGCCGGTGCCGTTGGTGCCGCCCGACGGCCAGCGTGCCGAGGCGCTGCCCTCGGGCGATCAACGGGACGGCGAAGCCCTCCATCGGCGCACCGAGCGGGGTCCGGGTGCCGTTGCGGCTGGCCTCGCGCAGTCGGGCCTGGACCGAGTCGGGACCGGCCTCGCGGAGCGCGGCGTGCAGTTGCGGCAGCATCGACTCGTCGGCGTGGCTGGCCGCCGCCAGCCGCAGCCGCCCCCACTCGTCGGTGGTGTGCACCGCGCACCACTGGCCGAGCCGGGGCACCACCAACTGGGGGACGAGCGCCATGGTCAGCTCCACGTCCAGCGACTGCGCGAGCAACTCGCTGGCCTCGGCGAGGAACGTCAGCCACGCCTGTCGGCGTACGTCCGCGCGGCGCAGCCGGTCGTTCTCCAGGTGCAGCGAGAGCCGCTCGGCGGTCAGCGCCGCCAGCGGCTGGGCGTACGCGGTGGGCGCGGCGTCCAGTTCCAGTTCCCCGGCGTACGGGCGGTGCACGGTCAACGGCACCCGGAGCAGGTCGTTGCCGGCCCGGGGCTGGCGGCCGTACCGGGCGAGGATGTGGGCTCCCTGACCGTCACCCCGGTCCAGCCGGACCAACCCACCGGCGGCACCGACCATCTCCGCCACCCGGGTGAGCAGGCCGGCGGCGAAGTCCGGCAGGGGATCCTCGGCGTACGGGTCGGGGGTGGTCTGCATCAGCGCGTTCATCGCACCGGCGCTCGGCACGGCGTTCTGTCCGGGGGTGTCCGGTTGGTCGTGGTACGTCGGCGGTGCGGGGGTCGACAGTCCGGTCTCCCCGCGATCGGCCCGGTCCAGCCGGAACCACACACCCTTGCCGGTGCGCAGATAGGTGGTGCCCCAGCGGCTGGCGAAGTGGTCGACCAGCAGCAGCCCACGTCCCCGTTCGGCGACCTCGGCGATGTCGGTGGACTTGTTGCGTACGCCGACGGTCAGTTCGTCGACCGGGCCGGCGGCGAAGTCGGAGACCGTCACGGTCAGGCCCGAATGGTCGGCGGTGACCTCTATGTCCAGTTCGGTGCGCGCATGCTCGACCGCGTTGGTGGACAGCTCCGTGGTGAGCAGAAGTGCCTCGTTGAGCAGTTCGTCCAGCTCCGCTTCCGCGAGCACGGACCGGACGACCGCGCGTGCGGCGGCCGGTGTGCGGCGGTCTGCGGGGAGCCGGACGCGTCGTACGTGCTCGTCTGGGCCCGTCTTCGCCGCGGGCCCCGCCTCCGCTGACACCCTCGTATCCTCCACCGCCACCTCTGAAGTGCCAAGCCGATCATCAGCGGTCTTTGCCGCCGGACAACGCCGCGCCGTGGCGTTTTCGAGGTCACGGGGACAATGATGGGGTGGCCGGTGGGAGCCGGTGAACCCCGAGGTGAGCGAGGAATGATGACCACGGCGAAGAAGTCGGTGACCGCGGAGACCCCCGCCGCCGACCACGAGGCGGTCCTCACCGAGCTGGCGGAGGCGCTGCGGCGGGTGCGTGGCGGCGACCTCAAGGTGCGGCTGCCCCGGCGCTCCGGCGTGGCCGGTGAGGTGGCGGACGCCTTCAACGACGTGGTGTCGCTCCAGGAGCGGCAGCATCTGGACCTGCGTCGGATCAGTCGGGTGGTGGGTCGGGACGGCCGGCTGACCGAGCGGTTGGACGAGGAGGGCCTGGACGGCGCGTGGGCGGAGAGTCAGCGGGCGGTCAACTCGCTGATCGACGACCTGGGTCGACCGACCACCGAGATCGCCCGGGTCATCGTGGCGGTCGCCGACGGCGACCTCACCCAGCACATGGCGCTGGAGATGGACGGTCGCCCGCTGCGTGGTGAGTACCTGCGCATCGGTCGCACGGTCAACACGATGGTCGACCAGCTCTCATCCTTCTCCAACGAGGTGACCCGGGTGGCCCGTGAGGTGGGCACCGAGGGCAAGCTGGGCGGCCAGGCCGACGTCCGTGGCGTCGCCGGCACCTGGAAGGACCTCACCGACTCGGTGAACACCATGGCGTCGAACCTGACCGGCCAGGTCCGGTCGATCTCCCAGGTGGCGACCGCGGTGGCCAAGGGCGACCTCTCCCAGAAGATCACGGTCAGCGCTCGTGGCGAGGTCGCCGAGCTGGCCGACACGATGAACTCCCTCACCGACACGCTGCGACTCTTCGCCGAGCAGGTGACGCGGGTGGCCCGTGAGGTGGGCACCGAGGGCAAGCTGGGTGGCCAGGCGGAGGTGCCGGGCGTCGCGGGCACCTGGAAGGACCTGACCGACAGCGTCAACTCGATGGCGTCGAACCTGACCGCCCAGGTCCGCAACATCGCCCAGGTCTCCACGGCGGTCGCCCGGGGCGACCTGTCCCAGAAAATCACCGTTGCCGCGCAGGGCGAGATCCTGGAACTCAAGGACACCGTCAACACGATGGTGGATCAGCTGTCGTCGTTCGCCGACGAGGTGACCCGGGTGGCCCGTGAGGTGGGTACCGAGGGCAAGCTCGGTGGTCAGGCGCAGGTACGCGGCGTCTCCGGCACCTGGCGCGACCTCACCGAGAACGTCAACCAGCTCGCCGGCAACCTGACCAGCCAGGTCCGCAACATCTCCCAGGTCTCCACCGCGGTCGCCAAGGGCGACCTGAGTCAGAAGATCACGGTGGACGCCCGGGGCGAGATGCTGGAGCTGAAGAACACCGTCAACACGATGGTGGACCAGTTGTCGTCGTTCGCCGACGAGGTGACCCGGGTGGCCCGTGAGGTGGGCACCGAAGGCAAGCTGGGTGGTCAGGCGCAGGTCAAGGGCGTCAGCGGTACGTGGCGGGACCTGACCGACAACGTGAACTCGATGGCGTCGAATCTGACCAGCCAGGTGCGCAACATCGCCTCGGTCACCACGGCGGTGGCGCGCGGTGACCTGAGCCAGAAGATCACGGTGGATGCCCGGGGCGAGATCCTGGAGTTG